>JBGVGM010000074.1:0-21609 GCA_045121655.1 Acutalibacteraceae bacterium
TCATAACCATACTGTCGTTTGTTCAGTATGCGATTTCGCCGATAACAAAGCTGAATGCCTTAACGAGCATTGTTGTGAGGAATACAAGATATCCTGAAAGTCCCACAAGAATAAGCGGTTGGTCAGTTTTAATAAGCTTTGCAAAAATCATTATGCAAAGAACTAACACAACAACAACGGCAATTGCAAGAAGCTCATACCACGCAAACACTGCTGCGTCAGGGTATGTGGTTTTAATAGCCTTATGAATACCGATAACGTAGAAGATGTGTCCCGTTAAAAAAGCAATTACGCCAATCACAAGAAGCACCATTTTCTGTGAAAGCGCATGAAGGAAAAGATCTCCCAACAGACCGAAAAACAGACCCCATACTATCATTTCTGCATAAGGTGAGCTGTTGCCTGAAGCTTTCATTGCAAAGAAGCCTGCAAGCACAAAAAGGGATGATGCTACGGTTTTCCATATGAAAGACTTTTTACATCTCTGGGGCCAATAGTGTTTCAGGAAAATGGGTACTGTTACCAATTCAGCGGCAGCACACAGAAAATACATTACTTTAAAAAACATTTTTGTACCCTCCCGTTATTTGATTTTACCTCTTTGTACCGCATCAACAAAGGGTACAAGGTGAGGAAGCGCCTTACTTACAGCTGTCTGCACAAGCTTCTGTTTAATTACATCCTTGACAGTTTCCTTAAGGGTTTCTGCCATAACACCCGTAGGCGGATTTGCGGAGGGGCGCATTACAACATTGTCGCCGTTGAACTTAAACTTAAGAATTCTTTCAGCCACAGCTTCAATGCAGCGGATACGGATTTCAAGCTCGTTTTCAGTGTTCCAGCAAGCTGTTGAGCAGGTGTTATACTCAATCTGTCCGATTACAATCTTATCCCAACGGTATTCGCCGTCAAGACCGATGCTTACTGAGTTGATTTCGTCGCCCTCAGACCAGGACATAAGCATATCGTTTTCTTTGAAGTGCATTACAACGTCGTTGATGTTACCCGCCTTGTCGCTTTCCATAAAGAGAGCTGTAAGAGGTACAACACTTACGGGATAGCCTGCAATATTAACGATAATGGGCTTGCTGAGCTTCATTGTCTTTCCGTCGATTCTGCTTTCAAGAACAGATGAACGTGGCTTCTTGGGAAGCTTTTCATAAGCAGGCAAGCTGAGTTCTACGCTTTCTGCCTTTTTATCCGGCTCAATAAATGCCTTGGGAAGGAACTCCCAGATTACGTCTCTCATACCCTGCTCATAAATTTCACCGCCGGTCATTACAAACACAGCGTCGTAATCCTTGAATACTATACCGAACTGGCAGAACATACCGTCTGCACGGTAGGAGTTTTCACAACCGCCGTTCATCCAGAAGCAGTAGCCGTATCCAACCTTGGAGTCGGAATCCTTTGTGGATTTTGCTGTATCTGCATGGTACTTGGTTGCTTCCTCAACCCACCATTCGGGTATAACCTGCTTGCCGTCAAATTTACCCTTCTGAAGATAGCAATAGCTGAACTTTGCAAGATCTTCGGTTGTGAGCATCATACCCCAACCGCCTGCTTCAATACCTCTGGGACAGGTTTCCCAGAAGGGGTTCTTGATTCCGAGCGGCTCAAAAAGACGGGGTCTGAGATATTCCATAACGCTCATACCAACCATCTTGTGAATTACGCAGCAGAGAAGATACATATTTTCGCTTATGTAGAGGAATTCAGTACCGGGTTCGGAAATCCAGTTTGAAGCAAGAATATCCTGGAACCAGCGGTCCTTGGTTTTATCAAGGAAAACGCTTACTTCCTTACCGCTTCTCATTGTAAGAAGGTCTTCAATTGTAAGCTCTTCAAGATACTCATCAAGCTTTTCGCCTCTTGCTTCAGGGAAAATCTCCACAAATCTTGTATCAACCTTAAAGTAGCCCTCATCAATCGCAAAGCCGATTGCAGTTGAAGTGAAGCTCTTACTTACAGAGTACATCATGTGGTTGCTGTCCTTATTGAAAGGCTCTCTGTAAACTTCGCAAGCAATTTTGTTGTTTCTGATAATCATGAATGAGTGAATTTCCTTGTTAAGCTCAAGGCATCTGTCAATAAATTCCCTGAGCGTTTTTGAGGAAACGCCAACTTCTTCCGGTGTCTTGGCATACGGCAGCCAATTCTTTTCTTTTTCTTTCATTTTTGTTCCTCCTTATATTGATTCGTATAATAAAATGCATAGACTCAGCGTCTTTTATCTCCGTTTCTCCTTTTGCATTTTGTGTACATAAATCTGTCCTGCAAGAATCAGCATGCCTACTAAAACGGCAGCGATAACCTTTCCAGCAGTAATGTTAAGTGCACCCTTCTGACTTTCATGACCGTCAGAAAGGTTAAGTCTGTTCATAGCAAGAAGCAGCTGAGAGTTGGCGCTTTCCAGCTCGCCTACAGATGAAATTCCCTTCTGAAGCTCTGCTTTTGCCCTTTGGAGAGCTTTCTGAAGGTTATCTGCAGAAACATCTGAGTAAGCACTAAAATCTGTTTTTTCCGCCTTTTCTGCAAGCTCTTTCAGGCTTATATTAAGTTCATCGGCTCTCTCGATATACTTTACGAGAGATTCGATGTTGTTCGTTTCTATAACCGAATAACCCTTTTCTATAAGCTCGTTCCAACCCGAAGCATTGTCATCACGCTGACCGCAAAGATTTTTATCGTAAGTCGGTGCAAGCGCTCTTGCCTTACCTTCAGCAGAGAATCTGTCTGCAACAAAAGAGCCGTACATTACGTTAAAATAGTTCTTGCTTTCGTAGTGAACTATACTGCTTACCTCAGAAAGATTTTCAATATGTGAAACTGCATTCCAGATAATATTGCCGCTGTAAATTCCAATTACATTCGGCTTTTTATCCTTACTGTTAACCCATTCAACAATATCAGTTGAATTTTCCCTGAATCTGAGAAAAACTCTGTCAGTTGCATCATAATACTGCACCACATCATAAACAGTGTCCTTGTCTTCCGGGTTAATGTCGAGAATAAGAATAATATCTTCCGCTACCATAAGAGCGTCATAGAGACAAGCCACCTTGCACTCAGTCAACTTTCCTGAATTGTCATAAAGATAACAGTTTTCAAGATCCTGATCCCAATAGCTCGCCGAAATTGATTCTGACTTTGAGTTACAGAAATTACCGATATTTTCATCCTCAGCAAGAATAAGCAAATCCTTTGTTTGCTGCACACCCACGCTTACCATATCAGCGCCGATTTCCTTAGCTGAAAGAATTGCTTCGATTGAGTTTTCAGGGTAATTTTCAGTGTCGCCTCTGTATGAAACGGCAATAAGACCTTGTCTGTTATTCTGAATTTTTTCCTCTGCAGTAATTGCAGAAGTAAAAACAACCGTATTTAATATAAAGATAAAAATAAATGCTAAAGTAAATAAAGTTCTTTTAAATCTCATTAATATAACCCTTTTAACCTAGTATGATATATATGGATTATAATATCACAAATAAAACAGTTTATCAATAATTTTCTCATATTTTTTGTATATGTGCAACATAATCTTAAGATTTAATGCACGAAAAAACAGCTCCCCGAAATCGGAGAGCTGTAAATTCAAACTGTTTATTCAGCTGTGTTCTTCTTGAGGTTTTCAAGTTCTGCCTTAAGCTCCTTGGGAAGCTTGTCGCCGAACTTAGCGTAGAACTCTTCAATACCCTTAGCTTCTTCTGCCCAGAGCTTCTTATCAACGTCAAGAATTGACTTGAGCTGTTCAAGTGAAACTTCGTCTTCAATGCCTTCACGGTTGATATCTTCAGCCTTGGGAAGGTAACCGATTGCTGTTTCGTCAGCGCCTACCTTGCCTTCACATCTGTTGATGATCCAGTCAAGAACACGAAGGTTGTCACCGAATCCGGGCCACATGAAGTTGCCTTCATCGTCCTTACGGAACCAGTTAACGTTGAATATCTTGGGAGCCTTTTCAGGATCAAGGGTTTCACCCATATCAATCCAGTGCTGCCAGTAATCAGCCATATCATAACCGCAGAAGGGAAGCATAGCCATGGGATCACGACGAACAACACCTACAGCACCTGCTGCAGCTGCAGTTGTTTCTGAAGCCATAATTGAACCTACGAATACACCGTGGTTCCAGTCTCTTGACTGATATACAAGGGGAGCAAGCTTAGCACGACGGCCGCCGAATACGATTGCTGAAATGGGCACACCGTTGGGGTTTTCAAACTCGCTGCTGATGCAGGGACAGTTCTTAGCGGGAGCTGTGAAACGGCTGTTGGGATGAGCACCCTTGATTTCGTCAACCTTACCGTTCCAGGGCTTACCTGTCCATTCCATAGCATTTTCGGGAGGATTCTTGTCGAGGCCTTCCCACCATACTGTGTTGTTGTCGAGGTTGTGAGCAACGTTTGTGAAGATTGTGCCCTTCTTTGTTGTGAGAAGTGCGTTGGGGTTTGACTTCATGTTTGTGCCGGGAGCAACGCCGAAGAAGCCGTTTTCGGGGTTGATAGCGTAAAGTCTGCCGTCTGCACCTTTACGGATCCAAGCGATATCGTCACCTACGCACCATACCTTGTAGCCCTTTGATGAATAATATTCGGGGGGAATGAGCATAGCGAGGTTTGTCTTACCGCAAGCTGAGGGGAATGCAGCACAGATATACTTAACTTCGCCTTCGGGATTTTCGATACCGAGGATAAGCATATGTTCAGCCATCCATCCTTCTTTTCTACCCTGGTTTGAAGCAATACGAAGAGCAAAGCACTTCTTACCGAGAAGAACGTTTCCGCCGTAGCCTGAGTTAACTGAGATAATTGTGTTGTCCTGGGGGAACTGGCAGATGTATCTCTTTTCTGCGTCGATTTCACAACGGCAGTGAAGACCTCTTACCCAGTCATTGCTGTCGCCGAGAGCGTCAAGCACGTTGAAGCCAACTCTTGTCATGATGCACATATTAAGTACAACGTAGATTGAGTCTGTAAGCTCGATACCTGCTTTTGAGAACTCTGAACCTACAGGTCCCATTGAATAGGGAATGATGTAAGCAGTTCTGCCCTTGTAGCTGTCCTTAGCGATACCGTAAAGCATTTCATAAGCTTCTGCGGGATCCATCCAGTTGTTTGTGGGGCCTGCTTCTTCCTTAGTGGGAGCACAAATGAAGGTTCTGCCTTCAACACGGGCAACGTCATTTTCTGCTGTTCTGTGAAGATAGCAATCGGGAAGAAGTTCCTGATTGAGTTTAATCATTTCGCCTGTTGAACAAGCCTCTGCACGAAGAGCTTCGATCTGAGCTTCTGATCCGTCAATCCATACTACCTTATCGGGATTAACAAGTGCGAGCTTATCTTCGAGCCAATCGAGAATGCTTTTGTTTGATGTGGGTGCGTTGTTAAGCATAGTAATTTTTCCTTTCACATTAGAAATTTTATAAGTAGTCTTAAAATTACTCCTTGTACTCCATACTACTCTTTTCTATAGTATTATACATAAATTGCAAGTGTAATTCAATAGCCCCACGAGAATTTTTACATATTTTTTCCATTTTTTGAAGTGCTTTTCAGACACAAAAAAAGCCGACGAAGGAATTGTCCTTCATCGGCTCTGAATGTTATACATTAATAGTGAACTCTTCCGCAGTCGCACTTCTGATTGATATTAAGAATCTGGCAGAAGAAGAGAAGAATTTTGAAGAAGAATGCTGCAAGTCCGTCTCTGTTGTGGCAGATACAATCGCAGGGAATTGATGTATCGCCTTCACCGATAACGTAGCTGTTACATCTGCTGCAGAAATCAGGGTTCGTACTGTCGGGGTCCTTAGCGTGACCTGTTGCAGGAATAACTTCTGCCTTCTTGTATTCACCGCAGGAAGCACAGTACATTTCATCTGAAAGACCATCCTCTGTGCAAGTTGCAGGATAACCCTTAACCATAAGAACATACTGGTGCTTGGGTTTGCCGTCTGATGTCTGGTTAGCGGGAATTATGTCAATCTGAACGCTGTCACAAATTGCGCATACTCTTTCTCGCTGACCTGCTTCTACGCAGGTGGGTTCAAGTGTAGTTACCCATGCACCGTAGTTATGCTTTGCAGTAATTATATCAGTTTCGTAGGATACACAATTTTGGCAGTTAATAACTGTATATCCGTTTGTACCGCTTCCACAATCAGGTTTAACAATAGCCTTTGATATAATAGTTGTGCCACCGCATTTTGTGCAGATGTTTTCGCCGTACTGAATACTGCTTTCCTTCTTGTAGAATTTACTACATCTGTCGCAGTAGCCCTCAGTTGTCTTTTTGCCGGTTGATGCATTATATCTTAATGCAGTTACACCACCGGTATGACCGAGAGGATCTGTCTTCTTGGCTTCTGTTGTATAAAGACAATTCTTACAAGTATTCTTTACACAACCGCCTATAGTACAGGTTGCCTTGATTTCGCTTGAAATATCATTGTGGGGTAAAATATCTTTAGGATCATAGTTATTAAGAAGGCCGCAGTATGAACAGTTTGCTTCTGTGTAGCCCTCTGAGGTACATGTTGAATACATAACCTTCTTTGAAAGGAGTGTGTCACGTCCGCATCTTCCGCACTTGCCTGAAGTACCGATAGCTGCCTTGTATGTATGGCCGTCGCAGCCGTCTCTCTGACAGTCTGCCTTAAATGTGAGGATACCTGCTGAACGGTCGAATGACCACTCGGCAAAAGTTGCAGCGTGTGAAAGGCTGCTCTTTGCAGACTCTGTATAAATACCGCATTCGGGACATGTAACCTTTACATAACCGTTAGCACTGCAAGTGGGAGAAACAACAACTCTCTTCTGAATCTTTGTCGAACACTTCACACAGTTCTGGTCGTCAAGATACTCTGTTTCTTCGGTTGTTGTAACATTACAGTCGTAGCATTCTACAGAAACGTCTACAGTTCCGTCATCATTATATAAATATGTAGCTGTTTTGATTGAGTGGCCAACGGGAAGCGCTGTAACATTGTAGCTTCCGCAGGTTGCACAGTTGATTTCAATCTTAGCGCCGTCTTCACAGCTTACGGGCATAGTAATTCTCTTGCTGGAAATACCCTTATCGCATCCGTCGCATTTTTCAGCAGGTGTGTTGCTCTTTACTTCAACAACACTCTTACCGCAATCTGCACATATACCGGTAATCTGACATTTATCAACGCCATCAACGTTGTATACATAGTCGTACACACCGCCGGGAGCGTTCATTGTGTGACCCTTTGCGGGGATAAAGTCATCCTGGTATGAGCCACCGCAGAAGATACAGGTATATTCTGTGTATCCCTCTTCAGTACAGGTGGGAGCAGTTGTTTTGCTTGTATATCTGTGATCAGCAAGGTTTTCAGCATTAATTCTGAATTCAGGCTCACACTCGGGATTTGAACAGTAGTAAATTGTGTAGCTTACCGACTGGCAAGTAGCGCTGTAAATTGTTTTTTTGAGAAGAGTGTGCTTTTCGCAACCGGGGCAATAGTTTGAAGCACCAATTGTGCCCTTTTCAGGAACGAAATCACAGTCTTCGTTACGGCAATCAATTGTCTTTTCATAATAAACGTCAAGATCATCAAACTTACCGTCATTATTCTCATCATAGTCATAAGTTACACTTACGATATCGTGACCGAGTCTGGTAACTGTATCTGCACTGACTGCATAACTGCAATAGGCACATTCATAACGGGTGTAGCCATCTTTAAGACAGGTTGCTTTTTCGCTTTCACCAATTTTCTGAAGCTCATGTGCCTTCTTTACTGTGGCACCGCACTTGTCACAATAACCCAGATGGTTATTCTTGCTGTTGTTGTACCATTTTGTAACAGTATGTCCCTTGCTGCAATCATCAGCAGCAAAAACTGTCAATGCACAAGCACAAGAGGTGGCCATAATAATTACAGCCAAAAGAATTGATAAAATCTTTTTCATTTTTTATCCTCCGTTCAAAGATATAATCATACACATATATCCTATCACTTAAACTTGAAACAGTCAATCTTTTTTTGAAAAAATTCACGTGAAATTCAAATAAAAAAAGAACACGGCGGGTACCGTGTTCTTTTTCTTAGTATTCGTTTGGTTTAAGATTAATAGTGTACACCTGCTGAACAACAAGTTCTGCTGATTCCGAACAGTTTCCAGAAGAAGCTGAGAATCTTGTAGATGATGCGCATAAACCAATGACGCTTATGACATATGCAGTTACAGTTTGTACCGTCTTCGTTTTCATGAAGGAAGCCGCCGCAATGGTCGCAGTAATCGTCACCGTTGTGGTCGCCGTGACCGAGAGCCTCAATTACCTTGCCGTTGCAATCCTTGTACTTCTCGTAACCTGCAAGCTGGCCAATGGGAGCGCCGCCCTTAGCATAAGGACAACCTTCGATTACGCAGTATACGTAATCCTGCTTACCTGCCTTGTCGCAAGTTGCAGCATAACCTGCTTCTGTCTTGATTGTGTGATCAGTCTTGGGAAGGATTTCTTCTTCTGTCTTACCGCAAGCTAAACACTTTCTTGTCTTCTTACCTTCAACTACGCAGCTGGGCTTCTGTTCGTAGGTCCATGAAGTCCATGTGCAATCTTCTTTTGCCTCAATAACTTCAGCGAAGATATACTTATAAGTTACGCCGTCAATTTCAACTTCCTTATCTGTGAATCCGCAGATTGAGCAAGCGTAGTAGATTGTTCTTTCCTTCTTACAATCCTTTTCAGTTTCGTAAACCACAACTGAAAGGTCGTGTGTGCCGGCAGCAACTTCTGTTGTTTCAACTTCGCCGCAATAGTTACAAGTCTTTGTAATTGTGTAACCGTTTGCACAGTTGTCAGCCTTATCGGTTGTTTCCTTCCAATCGTGAGGCTCAGTTGCAGGTATGATATCACCTTCGTAAACAACTACATCAGGACAACATTCATAAACTGTCTTGCCTGATACGCCGGGCTTACATCTGTCGGGAGCTACATTACCCTGAATGATTGTACCCTTAACGTGCTTGTTCTTGTTGAGTTCGCCGTATTCTACTCCGCAGTATTCACACTTCGCCTTATCCTTACAGGTTGCTTCGCCGCCTGAGCAAGCTTCAACAATTGCTGTGCCGCAAACGCTACAGCTGTAAGTGTGATTTCCTTTATTGTCAGCTATCGGAGTTTCATCTCTGTCGATTGTATGCTTCATTGTTGAGGGAATTACGAGCTGTGACTTGTTTTCATCAGTAATTTCGTTCTTACCTGCTAAGTCAAAGAATTCCTTACCACAAGCTTCACATACATAGTAAGCCTTGCGTCCGTTCTTTTCACAAGTTGCACTGATCTTTTCGATTTCCTTAAGAGTGTGCTTATCGGGATTTGTAAGTGAGCAAAGGCCTTTACATACAAAGCAGCTATCTGTATTTACACAGTCAGCCCGGTGGTCAGGATATGTGTAACATCTTGTTTCCACTACTTCATAGCATATTGTACAGATCTGTTTGTGGTACCAATAGTTATCATCATGTCTGTATCCAATCTTTTCTGCATAAGCAGGTTCTTCATCCTTGAGATCAAAGCTTCTTGATGTTACATTACCTTCAGCGTCTTTTTCTTCAACGATTTTCTTGATCATGTATTCGGGAACAGCATCACTGTAAACATGCTGTCCGTTAGCCTTGATTACTGTGCCCTTAGAAATGAGAGCATATCTGTTTTCAGCAGTTGAACCGCCGGGTTTATAGCAGCACTTGTGATATGTATCACCGGTGTAACCGTCGCTTTCGCAGGTTGCAGCCTTGTCGTTAACAACGATTATTTCCTCTGATGAGTGGTTCTGAGGATTAAGTTCCAGTTCTCTCTTTTCTGTAGCATCACAAGTTTCGCACTTGTATTCAATTGAACCCTTTTCAGTACATGTAGAAGCGACCTTTGTGTCTTCTAGTGCTACTGTGTACTTATGGTCAAGCATGGGAATTGCTGTACCCTTTTCCTTGATAGCATCACAACAATCGTAATGTCTGTCACCTGTGTAACCTTCTTCTGTACATGATGCTTCCTTGGCATCCTTGAGTGTTGCAGCCTGGGTAGCGTGGTTTGCACTGTTTTTTTCGCCGTATTCAGCTTTACATACTGCACACTTCGCCCTAGCGATACATGTTGCTTCACCGCCTGAGCAATCAGCTGTTTCTATTGCAACATCTGCTACTGTAGCGTCACAGGTTGTACAGCTTCTTGAATGTGTGCCGTCATTATTTGCACTCCATGAACCGTAAACGTGGTCCTTCATAGCAATAGGAGTAATTGGATCAATATCAACACCGCAAGCTTCACACTTTCTGTAAGCCTCGTAACCCTCTGTCTGACAGGTTGAATCTTTCTTCTTTACAGTAATTACTGTCTTATGGTTTGCACTGTCAACGTCGCCGTATTCGCCGTTACATACTGTACAAACAGCCTTGTCGATGCAGTTTGCTGTGCCGCCTGAGCAGTTGCCATCCTTAGTTGCAGGAGTTCCTACTGTCGGGTCGCAAGTATCACAAGTTGCTGTGTGAGTGCCGTTGCCATTTGGAGTGTAATTTGTGAACTTATGAGCTTTCTTTGCGATTGTTTCTTTTGCGATTTCGTAAGTACCGCACTGGTCACAGTACTTATAAGCTTTGTAGCCTTCTGTCTGACAGGTTGCAGCCTTACCCTCGTAATCCTTCATGTTTTCATGAGGATGAACAGCGGGGTTAGCTGTAATTGTTGTGCCGTTTTCAATTTTTGCTTTACAACCAAGACAGTATGTGTTACCTGTGAAACCGTTTGAATTACACTTAGGTTCTATTATGTCTCTTACTTCTGTGCCACCTGCGTGGTTTGTGAAGTCGTAATCTGTTTTTTCAACTCTGTTTTCCTTACCGCAAGTTGCACACTTGTGGATTGTGTAACCGATTGTATGACATGTTGAAGCAACATCCTCAACAAGCACTGTGAACTCACAAGTTGTCTTATTACCGTATTCTGTACAGCCTGCAACAGTACATTTGTATGAGTGTGTACCGTCATCGTTCTTTTTGATTTCACCGTTGAACCGATGTCCGTTTGCTGTATCAACGCTGCCGTATTCATGAGTCGCACCGATAAGCTGTATTTCACAATAATCGCAGTGGTTGTTGTAAACAGCTTTGCTCTGACAAGTTGCAGCTGTATTGAGTGTATCGTAATCGTGATGCGATGTCCATGTGTGAACGAGTGCAGGAATTGTTTCAGCTGAAACAGTTGTTTCTGTTGTACCTGCTTCATCTCTGTAGTATTTTCCGCAGGTTGAACATGAATAGTATTCGTAGTTACCTGCTTTACCGCATTTAGGTTCAACCGCATCAATCTTTGTCATTACGTGGTCTTTCTTTGCGATTTTTTCAGTATAGGTCTGAGGACAAAGTGTACATTTGTATGTCCTTGAGCCTTCCTTTGTGCAGGTTGCATCTACAACTGTAGGATCACCCCAAACGTGAGGCTCTGTTGCACCCTCAGTATTATCGATACCGTATGCCTTACCGCAGATTCTACATGCGCGGTTATGTGTACCGTCTTTGCCTGCTATAACTGACTTGTAATTATCACCTGTAAAGTCGTGACTTGGGCCCTTTGTTTCAAGTGCATCGGGGATGTTGTCACCGTCAGCATCAGTTGTGTCTTCAAGTTCATCTGTGAGAGCTTCATCTTTCCATACTCTGTC
This sequence comes from Acutalibacteraceae bacterium, assembly GCA_045121655.1. Lineage (GTDB taxonomy): Bacteria > Bacillota > Clostridia > Oscillospirales > Acutalibacteraceae > UBA6857. The sequence continues at coordinate 11,699 of JBGVGM010000074.1, forward strand.
ACAAACTGAACATGACCAGAAAGCTGCGTTACCGTCGCCGCCACAAACGTTTGTTACGTCTTTGGCTGCTGTTGCAGCAATTGTATGAGTTGCAAGGTCAAGTGTCTTTGTCCATGTGGCTGAACAAACCTTACAAGTATATTTTTCATAACCTGCTTCCTTACAGGTTGAAGCTTTTGTTACAGCGTCTGAAGCATTTACTGTACCGTCTGAATTCTTGTCCCAGTTGTGGTTTTCGCAAGCGTTTGCAGTTGATCCCCAACCGTAAACATTACAACGTGAACACTTTCTCCAGTGGTTACCGTTTTCACCTGCAACATTTTCAACAACAGTACCTGTAAAGCTATGACCTGTTATGTTGTTGATTGCTGAAGTTTCAATTGCCTTCTTACCGCAGACTGCACAGTCATATGTCATTACACCGTCTTCAGTACAGGTTTCGGTCTTGGTTACATAGCCTGTGCCTTTTTTGTGGGCCTGTGTTTTAGTGTATCCACAATCTGCACAAGTAAGACTGTGGTTACCATCTGTTATTGTATAGTCGCCTGCATCAACAGAGCCGTTACCATTTTTGTCAAAATTGTGATCGGCAAGTTTATCCGTAACTTCTGTGTAGGTTGTATCGTCGGTTATATAGAAAGCCTGTGCAGCATTTGCCGGCCATGTATAAGTCTGATGCTGTTCATCATTACCTGCAATCTGAGTTGCGCCTGTGTTTGTGGGTTTGATTGAGTTACAATCAATTGCTGTTCCATAGTTATAGGAGTATGTTACATCTTCGCCTGATACTCTGTCAAATGTGATTGCGTACTGTTGCACTACAAGATTTTTTGCTGAGTTATAAGCATTGAGAGCCTCTACAACAGCACTATTCCAACCTGTTACATTATTTTTGCTAGAGTTAATGTAATTGTTAGGCTTAGCTGCGATAAGCTTATTTACCGCTGCCGCAAAACTTTGAACTGAAGCAGTTGTATATTTTGCAGGAACAGCTTTAATTTCGTTAATTATTGACTTAGCATTTGTGAGAGCATTCTTAAGAGGTACATAGTCAATGACATATATTGTCTTGTTTGTTGTACCTGTATAGTTTGAGCCTGTTCTACATACCCATGTAGGATTAATTGCTTTATAGTATGTGCTACCTGAACCAAACGCACCGCCTGTATATTGAAGATATGTAGCATAGATATCCCAATAACCTTTTTTTGAACACATAGATTCTTTGTCATTACCGCTACTGGTTGAAATCCAATAATTACCTGCATTATTATTCATAATCCAGTTAAAGGTAAAGTGTGTATAGTAATTAGTATCCTTTGCACACTCGGATTTAGCAGTCCAATACGCATCAGGAAAAGTAAGACCATTTGCACCTGAAGATATGTAAACATTTTTTATACCGACTCTGTTATTGCTATTTGAGTCGATATCAAAAAGCAAACCTATCTGAGGCGTTGTAACACCGTCATAAATAAGTGTTGTTTCAGGATACCAAACACGTGCACCATCTGCTGTTCCGCCTAAAGTGCCGAAATATACACCGGCATACGTATCTGTAAGATTATTATTGCTGGCAGGAAAATGTGGTGAATACAGTGTGTTTTTGAAAATGCCCTTACTTGCAGTTTCGCTTGCATTGTCACCGTGGAAATTACCGGATACTGTTGTGAAACTCGTGTCGAAACTTGCATCAGTAAAACCATTAACAGAAGCATTATTAGTTGAACTAATCGTTGCAGCTGAAACAGCCTCAGCCTGTTCCGGCGCAACAAAAACCCATGCTGTCATTACCATAAGTGCAGCCAGGAAAACTGATAAAACTTTTTTGCCTGAATGTTTCATTGTTTTCATTTTAAAAATTCCTCCTTGAATTTTTTCGTGGCTTTTTTTCCGTTTCCGCCACGTAGTTTTATGGTAAAGGTTCTATATTCTCTGCCGATCACAACTGACCTCCCTGTGATTCATTCGGTTAAAAAATTACAGAAACCTTTGTGTAACAAGGGGTACTACCCCTATAATTATACAGTTTTATTATAGTTTAAGTTTAATTTAAAGTCAATAAGGCAATTTATATTTTTTGATTTTGGATTTAAAATTTTTTAACACTTTTTTGTGCAGTTTAGACAGTGCCGACAAAAAAACGGCAGTCATAGACCGCCGCTGAAACACCTTACATTTTCATAGATGCGTATTTTTCCTTCGTCGCCATTCCGCCACGTATGTGACGGGTCTGCTTGTTCTGAAGCAGGATTTCTCTCACCTTCAGCCACAGCTCTCTGTCTATGTTCTGCAGACGGTAGGTAACATCAGTATGTACCGTTGATTTGCTGACTGAAAAGAACTTTGCAGTTTCTCTCACCGTAGCTTTGTTCTTTACAATATATTCTCCCAGAGCCTTTGCTCTTTCTTCTGATGCGGTATATAACATATTATCTCCCCTTCGGTAATTTGTATGACCGAGAGAGCAAAAAAATACCACTTGACACGAAAAGCCAAGTGGTATATAATATAACCAAGAGGTAACCGTATAAAGCGGTTAGCCGGGTGTTTTATAAAAAATCAAAAACAACCGTCACTTGCCAGAGTGGCGGTTGTTGCTCTTTACTTTAATATGTAATGTAAAAGTTAATTTACCCACATGAAAAGTTAAAGTAATTGGCATAGCATCCACCCCCTTTCGGAGATAGTGCCAACCGCCTTCTGTCGCCTCTCAGCTATATCGGGGTTATTATATGCTTTACGATAATTTTTGTCAAGATCAAATTACCGCTTGACTTTATGGGTCAGGCGGTATATAATATAACTGTAACAAGGAGCTATCCGATAGACGGCTAGTCCAAGAATAAGGGTTATTTAGAAAACAACCGCCTTCTTGCAACTTAGGCGGTTGTTTTCTTTATTTTACTTCTTTATTAAAAGAACAGTCGGTTATTGTCAACATAAATACCACTTGACAGTTCCTTTCAGTTCTTGCTATAATCCCTATACTATTATATAAAGGAAGATTCTTATGCATATTCCGAAATCACAGTCGCAGCTTCTGGAGATTCAGGAGTTTTACTCTGCCCTCAAGGAAAGTGAGATTCAAAATCATATAGAATACAACGTTGAGGACTGGCTCTATGTTCCCAACCGTTACGGTGAGTACCGTTACATTCTCGGCACAAAGGGAAATAATCCTTTGATTTGCATCGGAATAAACCCCTCCACCGCCGCACCCAACGACCTTGACAATACTCTCAAATCAGTTGAAAGAATTGCCCTTGGTAACGGCTTTGACAGCTTTATAATGTTCAACGTTTACGCTCAGCGTGCTACCAAGCCTGACGACATGGATATGGAGCTTAATGAAGAGCTTCACAGAGAAAATATGAAGGCTTTCCGTTACATACTCTCCCTTTACAAGGAGGAAAAGCCATCCGTCTGGGCGGCATGGGGCACAATTGTTGAAATGCGACCCTATCTCAAGGACTGTCTTAAAGATATGCTTCAGATAGGCAAGGAGTTTGAGGCACGTTGGTACAGCTCAGGTGCAATTTCTAAAAAAGGACATCCCCACCACCCTCTCTATCTGAGAAAGGACAGCGGTCTTGATTTGTTTGACATCGAAAGCTACATCAACAACTGTATATAAAGGAGAAAGAAAATGAGCTTTAAAGAATACATAAGAAAGGCTTCTCTCGCACCTGAAGAAGGCGACATAATTGAATATCTTTCTATCCGCGACCGACTTACAAGTAATGTTCTTGTTAATTCGCAGCGTAACATTCCCGGAACTGCCTGCTCCCGTGAAGCAGACGTAACAAAGCTCTGGGAAGCTTTTCTTAAGCTGAAAAGTGAGTGCGACTATCCCCTCACCTTTAACTCGCTTATGCTAAAGGTACTTGTTGAATGTCTTAAGGTTGCACCCAGGCTCAACGCACATTTCGAATATAACCAGCGTTCTTCAAGCGGCAGACTGATTATCAAAAAGCATATTGACGTTGCAATGGCAATTTGCCTTGAAAGCGGTGAAACCTTTCAGATAAAGCTACAGCACCTTGAGAATAAAACTCTTAAGGAAATCGCTCTTCAGTCTGAGGACGTAAAGCTTCGTTTAGGCGAGACGCGCCTTAAAAGTGTTATGTTCAACGTTGCAAGACAGAGGATGCTTGGTCTTGCTGTAAAAGGCAACCTGATTTCTACCTTCTCACAGTTTTGTTCGGCGTACTTCGGAAAAGCTAGAATTGCAAAGTTTTCCAATCTTTTCAAAAAGAAGTCCTACAAGAATTCAGGCAACAAAAGCCGTAACGGTCTGAAGGTTGATGACTTTACCGAAGGCACTGTATGCTTTACAAACTGGGGACCCCTTTATGACAAGCTCGATGTTGATATAACCTACATTCCTCCCCTTTATCCTCAGGTTTTCCTTTTCGGTACAGGCAGAGTTACTGATAAGTGCTGTGTATTTGAAGAGCCTGACGGCAGCTTCAGAATGGGCAAGAAAAAGGTGCTTCCTCTGACTATGGTTTTCGACCACAAAATCGGCGGTGCAGCAGATCTTATGCCTTTTATAAAAAGACTCGATGAAATTCTTGAAAATCCGGAAATTATTTTTGAATGGTAACATAAAACCCACGCCAAACGCGTGGGTTTTGTGTTTGCGTGGATTTTGTTTTAGATATTTTATATATTGATATACTGTAAGAGCTTAGCTGCTGCTTCACCTCTTGAAATCTTGCCGGAGCCTGAGAAAACAGTTTCAATTGTAAGCTTAAGCAGTTTCAAAAAGCTCATTACATCTTTCTTTTCAGCATTTCTGAAAAGCTCAACAGCAAAATCAAACCTTGAAACCTCGTCTGTACTGTCAGTGATTTCACCTGTGCCGTTGATTTTATTCATAGCCTCTGAAAGAGCAGCTTTTGTAAGAGAGTCGTCGGGGCTGAATGATTTTAAACCTGTACCGCTCATAATGCCGTTAAGGTACATATATTCAATTGCCTTATAATGCGGATTTCTTATACCTACATCGGTATAAGGGAATCTTGCATCGGGAAGCTCTTCGAGAATTCTGTCAGCAATATGTCTGTGACCTTCAACTGTGGGGTGGTTCGTTTCAAAAAGTGTGCCTGTTGTGTCAACGTAGATATAACCGAACTTTTCTGCTGATTCAATCATCGGTTCGTTTGCGGTGCTGATAATAAGCTTTGCAATTCCGTGCTTGATATAGGCAGTTTTGCTTTCAGCAAGGTCCTCTTCAAGTCTTGCACTTGTGTCATACATACCAATAACCAGAAGAGTTACGTCGGGATTAAGATCGTAAATATCCTGAATCATATAATCCCAGTTCTTAAGGTAGGTAGTGAAGCTGTACTCAACAGCCTCGGGAACAACCTCAAGCAGTTCGGGAAGAGCATTTGTTATATCGGCAATTTCAACCATCTTGTCAATAACATCGTCTTCAAGTGTTGCCTTTTTGAGAAATTCTCTTAATTCTGCAACGCATTCGTCAGCAAGTTCATTTTTCTCAAGAATATCTGTTACAACCCACACGAGATAGTTACCCCAGTCGTTTCCGCCGATACCGAGAGTAATAAGACCTGCTTCAGCAACAGCCTTGCGAATTTCAGGAATTTTCGCTTCAATTTCATCTCCGGGAGTAGCGGGACCTGCATAAAGATAATCGTCCTCAACAACGTAATCATCTTCAAACACGTGTCGCATTTCAACAGTTCTGAAACCGGGACAAGCCATGGGAATAAGCTCTACCCCGAGATCTTTTGAAACAAAATCGGAGTAGGAATCAGGAGCAAACTTGAATTCTGTGTCTCTGTAATTGAAATCTCTGTATCCGCTTGCCACACTGTCGCCAAGAAGCACATAGGTGCCGTAGTCGTAGTATTCCTTTTCACTGTCAAGTGCAAAAGCAGTGAACACACCTGAAAGCAGAGTGAGTGCAAACAGCACTGCTAAAGCTTTTTTTACTATTTTTTTCATTTTTTACCTCCAAATAATTATGTAAATTAAATGCAACTAATGATACCACAAAGTTTTTTAATAGTCAAATGTAAACTAAGTTCTGTATTGCAGTTTATTTAGAAGAATTCTGATTATCAGTCCTTACATTTAATCCGCACAAAAGTGCGATAGCTTTTATAATAAAATAATTTCAGGTCAACCACAGACCGCAATATTTTACTGAGCTGCTTGAAAGCGATAAAAAAAAGTGATAGAATCAAACAGAGGAATACGTTAAAAGATATGCTTAGCAGCACAATCTATCATTCAGAAAAAACCTTGCAGATTTCAAGTTGCAGAAAGCGAGGAAAACAAATGGAAAGAAAATACTCACACGTAATAGTAATAGGTGTTGACGGAGCAGGCAGCTGGTTTAAAAATGCCGACACACCTTTCTTTGATAAAATATTCTCTGACGCTGCAGTTACATATTCTGCCCTTTCTTCAAAGCCCACTATCAGTGCGGAATGCTGGGGCTCAATGCTTATCGGTGTGGGACCTGAGGTGCACAAACTGACTAACAACAAGGTTTCAGTCCTGCCCTACCCCGTATGGTCAAAGAATCCCACAGTTTACCGCCGAATAAGAAAGGCTTACCCCAAAGCTGAGCTTGGCGCTTACTGCGACTGGAACCCCATTAATAAAGGCATCGTCGAAAAAGGTCTTGGTGTTGATAAAAAGACTGCAAAGGATAAGGAACTGACACCCCTTATCTGTAATTACATCCGTGAAAAAAAGCCCGATTTCCTCTTCGTTCACTTTGACAGTGTTGACAGTGCAGGCCACAACAACGGCTACGGAACGCCCCGGCACATAAGCGCAATTGAAGAGGTTGACAAGCTTATCGGTGACGTTTACTCAGCAATTGAAAACGCAGGTATTTCCGAAGAAACTCTCTTTATCGTTGTTGCAGATCACGGCGGCACCAAGAACTCAGATGGAAAAGGCACTCACGGAGGCTGGACAGACGAAGAAAAATACGTCACCTTTGCAGCTGCAGGCAAAAATATAAGCAGCGGTGAAATTGAGGATATGAATATCCGTGACCTTGCTGCAATTGTTCTTTATTCCTTCGGCATTGACCTTCCAGACTTTAACGAAAAAGGCTGGACCTCGCAGATTCCTAAGGGATTATTTAAGGATTACAAAGGTGACTACCGTGACATCTCACATCTCACAGGTGCAGCGCCGAGAATTTCAAAAGAGCACCATAAATCTGAGCTTATATAAAGAAAAAATTACAGGTGGTACAATGCAGTATGTAACCAATCGTGGCGACAAAGGCAACGCAAGAGAAATCACAACAATTAAAAAGAGGAATCCTTATGAAATTTATTAAAGTTACTGACAATAAAAACGTTTTTGCTGACGGTGTTCACGACGACACAAAAGCTCTCCAGGAATGTATCGACAAGGTTAAAGACGGGGGCACAGTGTATTTTCCCGACGGAATCTATCTTGTTTCTGCTTCGCTGATTTTCTATTCCAATCAGGTTTTCAAGCTGTCTGACAATGCAGTTATTTTAAGAAGCAAGGACAGCGAGCCTATAACAAGATACCTTCTCGCTTCTTATTCAGAGCCCCAATGGAGCGGCTACGAGGGTACCCACGATGTTATTATTTCAGGCGGTATTTTCGACGGAAACAAGGATACGGCAGAAAAATCAACTCTCGTAAATACAGTACACTGCCGTAATATACGCATTGAAAATTGCCGTTTCCGTCACTGCTCAACCTGGCATATGATTGAAATCAACTCCACAGAAAATGCGGTAGTTGAAAACTGCGTTTTTGACGGACCTACTTACACCTTCATTCCCGAAAATCTCCTTAACGAGGAGATTCAGCTTGACCTTGCCCGTGACGGCTCCTACGGTCCTGTTTACAACTGCGACGGCACACTTATAGATTTTTGCAAAGACGATACGGTTTGCCGCAACATAACAATCCGAAACAACATTTTCAAGTGCAAAGGTTTCCCCGCCATAGGTCATCACGGTGATTGCGGTCATCATAATATCCTTATTGAAAACAATATTTTTGACGGTCCTTCAGGCACAAACAGCAACAGCAGGGGTTATATAATTTTCAGACCTTCGGTTTACGATGTAGAAATCAGAAACAACTGTTTTGTTTCATCTGAAGAAGCTGATTCGGTCAATTACGGAATCTTATTTGAAAACCCGAAAGCAGATAAGCTTGTGACAAAGGACAATATCTTCCCGATAAAAATCCATAAAAAGATAATCATAGGTGCAGGTGAATAAAATGCACAGTTCCTTAAGCAACAAAAAATCAAATTTTCTGATATTCCTCTGCTGGGCAGCTTATACAGCCGCTTATGTAGCAAGGCTTAATTATAACGCTTCAATGGTTGAGATTCTCTCTCAGCTCAGCATAACAAAGGCGTCGGCAGGCTCGGTAAGCTCATTTTTCTTTTTCGCCTATGGTGCAGGTCAGCTTGTAAACGGTCTGCTGTCAAAAAGATACAATACAAAACATTCCGTCTCCTTAGCTCTCTTTGCTTCATGCCTTATAAATCTTGGTATGACCTTCTGTCGGGGAATAGATACTATGAAAATTCTTTGGTTTTTCAATGGTGTGTTCCAGTCCGTTCTCTGGCCGTCGCTTATCAAAACCTTGTCGGACAATCTTGCCGACAGTAAACTTTCAAAAGCCGTTATGGTTATGAGTACTACTGTTGCCTCCGGCACCTTTGCCGCTTACGGACTCGCTGCACTTTTCTCCTATCTCGGCCTCGAGTGGACAACAATTTTTTACGTGGCATCAGCACTTGTAGGTATTGTTGCGGTGCTGTGGTTTACAGGAATGGGCACTGTCCAAAAAGAAAAAGCAGAAACAGAGTTCACCGAAAAGAAAGAAAAGGGCACGCTGTCTTTGGCACCTGCCTTCATTATTAGCCTCGTTGTTATACTCATATCTGCAATAACCAACGGATTTATAAAAGACGGCATAACCACCTGGGTACCATCCATTCTAAAAGAAGAATTCGGTGTATCCTCCTCGCTGTCGATTATTGTTACCCTTCTTCTTCCTGTACTGTCAATTTTCGGTACATCTTTAGTAAACGCACTGCATAAAAAGCAAAAAGATGAAAACGCCCTTAACGGTATTTTCTATTTCGTTTCCATAATCTTTACGGTGCTTATTATACTTACCCTTAAATTAAAATCAGTACCCCTTACCCTTATGCTTTTTGGCGGAATTGCCTGCCTTATGTCAGCGGTAAATAACGTTATAACAAGCGTTGTGCCCCTTTACTCAAGAGATAAAATCGATTCAGGCTTATCCGCAGGGCTTCTCAACACCTTCTGTTACATAGGCAGTACCCTCGCAACATCAATGCTTGGAAAAATCGCTGACACCAATGGCTGGAACGATGTGTTTATCTGTATTCTGGTTTTCACTGCAGTTTCATTTATGCTCTGTCTTGCTTCGGTAGTGTTTAATAAAAAAGTAAAGAATAAAGAATAAAGGATAATTGTAAGAGAAAAACTCCTTGTTCGACTTCTGTCGTTACAAGGAGTTTTGTTTTGATTAAGAGGTTTGAGTTTTTTAGGATCCTTTTCAAAATAGATTATTGGTGCTGTAAAGAGAACAATCAATACCGCAAAAGCGATAAGAATTACTTTCTTTGACATTTAAACATCTACTTGTTCAGATGCGTTTGTTATAAAGCTTTAACTTTGTGTTAAGCTGTTTCGTTTTCTATATGGCGTTCTTCTCTGATTCCTTCAAGCTCACGGTACATCTGCTCTTTCGGTTGCCCTTCAATCGCTATATCATAGTAACTGTGCGGTGTCATATATTTTTCAGTCAACGTGACAAAACAAGGGTGTTGCGTTGCAAAGACAAAAATTCCGCTTTCCTGCAACAGTTCATAAACAGCC
>JBGVGM010000075.1:0-20161 GCA_045121655.1 Acutalibacteraceae bacterium
TTATCACCGATTGTTCTGTGAGTGAGCTGTAAGTCAAGGGCTTGTGCCATATCCTTTGCATCTTCGCCAAGTGCTTCAAAGAAGTCGCCAACCTGATACAAAAACAGCTTATCAGCATTTTTAGCCTTAAGTTCGTTATACTGTTGCCAATACGGGTTTAATATGCTGTCCTTAACAGATACACCGTAGCTTTCTGACAATTCTTTAAACTCTTTGAGCAGTTCATCACGAATACCAAGAACAGAACTGTCTTTTTCAAAAACAAAAGCTTCTTTTACAAGGAATTCATAAAACTCTTTTCCACTCCAGAGATTATCATTATCTCTTGCTACAAGAATACCACCCTCATAAGTCAGGTCAATATCGTCAATCTTTAATGCAGAAAGAACCTTGTATAATACTTCTGTTTCTTTCGTTTCCGGTTGAACAAAACTCAATATAGGATTTTCTATGCTCTTTGCTTCTTCAACAAGAGCCTGCATAGTTTCCTTTGTGCAATCGGTTAAATCAACAGCAGAGTGGAAATATTCATAATCGTCCTTGTACTCTTTTGTGCCGTAATCCGAAAGTGTCTGATGGGCAACAGAACCGAGATAATCAAAGAAGTCTTTTTCATCGGAATGAAGCTCTGCAGCCTTTAAAATATCCTCATAAGAGATAAGGTTATTAACAAACTGTCCCTTACCGTCATTTCCGTCAGGATTGTAATATACCCACTCAACATTATTACTGCCGTCATTCACAAAGAAAGCATCTGTATAATTTGCATCAAAGGTTTCCGTTATTTCAACTGCAGGTGTCGGAAATCTGTCAACAACACCTTTGTCAACCTCCATAATAACAATATTAATGTTATTATTAGCGTAAAGCTCTTGCTGACAGTAGCTGAGATTGAAATCAAGAACTTCGCAACAAGGAATAAATACATTTCCGTAGAAGTTCTTTCCCGGTGCATTATAATGTGTGTATTTTGAAAGTGTTTGAGCATCCTTGCCAAAGGCGATATAAAAACCACCCGTGTGCATAAGAAGAACACCATCGGGATTTTCCTTTTTTACTTGCTCATACTGAACCAAAAAGTCAGGCTTATTGCTTTCATCAACCTCTGTTTCGGGTTCGTTATCCTCAATAGGTCTTTCAACCTCAATTTCAACTCTTAAATGGTTGTTCGCAGGGTTTTCTTTTACCTTTTTCTCAAAGTCAGCCTTTGAGAATTCCTTGTTGAATAAAGGATATTGGCTATCATTAAGAATTACAGGGTCTTCAAGTGAAAGAATAGTGTATTCATCTGCACCGATATACACCGTATCACCGAGGTTAAATTCGTATCTGTATTCTTTAGGTGCCTGTTCTTCTTCGGGAGCCTCACGAATAAATTGACGAATTTCATTTGACTTTTTCCAAGCTGCTTCTTTTGCTATTCGTTCATCAAGCCACTGCGGATACATTTCCTTTTCTTTCGGACTTAAATATCTGTCGAGTTTTATAAGCTCGGAAATACGCTTTTCAACATAATTCCATTTAAGGAGAGTTCTTCTTTCAGGCACACTGTAATGGTCGGATATTTCAATACCTTTAGCATCGTGATTTTCCCAATAACCCGTACCGGGAATAGCATCAGTTCCTCCGCCCGTACCATACTCATTTTTCAAAAACTTGATATTATCATCTTTTGAAAGACTTTCGGTAAACTGCCTATAAACACGCATTTTACCCTCACTAAAGCCACTACCACTACCGAGTACATAGTCAATAGCTCCCTGCGGTAACGGAAGAACTGCATCCTTTACCTTTGTGCCGATAAATTCAATCTGATTATCTACACCGGGCAACAACAAAGCCTGCGGCTCTGTCCATTCTTCAATCAGTATCATACCGAATACTGAACGCTCAATCTGAAACCATTTTTCCCACGCTTCACGAAGTTCCGTTCCGTCATCACGCCATAACCTTATAGCATCGGAATACGCTTCAAAGCCTGCCTTTACACCGTTTGAAAGTGTCATTTCATAAGGTGTTGAATTAAAGAAGGATTTAATAAAATCGCTACGTTCTTTTTTGTCTTGGTGACTTTCATAGAACATAGCGATTTCTTCTCTGTATGGAGTTAAAAAAGATTTAATTAACTCGTTTTTCTGTTTGTCTTGATGGAAATATTCAATGCCGTTCCAACGGGCATCAAAGTCGTGTCCGCTTAACTGTAAATCAGTTCCTTCAGAACTGTTTCCTCGGCTGTCATCCTGATGTTGTTCATCATACGAACCCACTGCAGCTGATTCTGCTCCTTCAGTTCTTCCGTCACTCCCTGTGACTTCTGCAACTGTTCTGTGAGCTGAGCCATCATCTGTTCCGCTTCGGTTTCCGTCTGTTTGATTGTTCTCATCAGTTCGCCCTTCGCTATCAGTTGTGCGAAATAGACTTTCCTGTGTTCCTGTAGGAATTTCTTCCTCAGCATACCGTACTTCCCAAGAGTAACGTTCTCCTCTTTCGGTAAGGTCAGGTTCGGGATTTGATAATCTCCCACTTGTCTGTAAGTCATCTGTGACATTTTCATTACTCCTTTCGGTTTCGTTTTTTGTTTTTGCACTTTCATCATACTCTAACGAGAAATTATTATCAAATGTGCGATTTCTTTTTTTCTCATTTTTTTCGATATTTTTTACGGTACTTTCGATTTCACGAAGTCCCATTTCTGCAATATCACTTACTGCCATACCCATTGCAATAACACTTGAAGGGGTATTGAAATTGAAAATATCTTCAAAATCTTCTCTGTCGTAATACTCGTCAGCATTGATACCGCACCTTGTCATCATCATATATCCGATTGAAGCAGAAAGTGCATTTTTTAAGATAACCGAAATATTGTCATCATCAAGTTCCTCAAGAAAACTGCCGTATTTACTGTCATTAACGGTAGATAGATAATCAAGAATATTATCTTCAACCATATTTCTTGCAGTATCGTCAATTACGCTTTCAAGTCCGCCCTCGGCTGTATCTCCGAAAGCATTTGTAAGAGCTTCTGCTACTTCATCGTGATAACGGTCTTTGACTTCCCATCGAGGAACCTCATAGCCGTAAAATGAATTAGTATCAGAAACATCAAATACATATCGTAATTTCTGATTGCTTCCTGAATAGTCAAGCAAAGCAATACCTGTTGCTCCTCGATTAACCCAACGGTGCATTTTGTCGTTCCAAAAACCTATTTCTGCACAAGCAGTAGCATCAGGTCTTTGGGAATAAATCAAAATTTGTTCGTGGAAGTCATATTTAAAGTTATTTGATGCCGTTCTTAAAAAAGAAGTCCAATTATCAAGATTGTTTGTAACTTTACCTACTTCATCCTTGAACATTGCTGTGATTATTTGCAGCTTACTCGCCATCAGTAATCACCTCACTGTCAGCCTTTTTCTTTTTTGTTGGTTTTTCAGGTTTTGGTTCTTCTGTAATGACTGATATATCTGCGGTAAGAAAGGAAAACAACAAGTTTTCGTTTACACATTCCTGAAGCTGTCCGATAAGCTCAATCTCTTTAAAGGAAAGACTATCAACTCCCAACAGCTCCTTTGGTGTCAGTTTTTCAAGCTGTTCCTCTGTGTTAATGCCAAGCGAAGCAAGTTTTTCAAGCACTTTAAATTTCATCTGGGTTTTGCTTACTTTCATTTTCTTTGCCATTTACCTTCTCCTTTCCATCGTAGAATTCTTTATATACTTTTTTCCAACAGATATTACACACATATCCGTTTCGGTATCTGCAATTTTTACAACCTAATTTCTTTTCATCAACTTTCATTTCTGACGATGAAGCTCATCGTGCTTCACCTCGCTCGTGCTGTTTAGAATGAATAAACTTGCCTTGCTCGTTATAGTTCTGAGGATTAGCAGAAGGTGTCTGCCAACCGTTAGTAATACCGCCAAGCATAGCTTCTTTTTGAGCCTTGGTAACGCCCATTTCAGCATTATGCCCGTCAGCAAGTTTTCTGTTTTGTTCAGGTGTGTTACGCTCATCAGTTACATCGACATATTCTTTTTCACCTTTTGTAATGATAATAAGTTTTTCATTTTCGGGATGAATGGCATAACAAAGTTTTGGAAGAGAAGAACGAATAGGAATTACTGTACTTCCGTTTTTCTCCATAAGCTCTGCAAACTCACAGATATGATAGAGTCTGTCACCAACCTCTGTGTGATAATCGTCTATATATCTGCAGGTTTTATATGTCCTTTCACTGTCAGAATGAGTAATTTTAATTTTATCACCATCGGGTATTCTGAATATTTCTCTGTAATGAGGGGTTATAAACCGGATACCCTTACTTGCCTGAACAAGATGTGTTTCAAGATACTTTTTTACATAGCAATAACAGTAAAGATTGTATTCACCTTGCCTTGGATTGAGCCTTAACAGATAAGTGTGATTATCTGTATCAACTCTTACACCGAAATACTGCTTATCTTCTCCGCTGTACTGCTTTGCATTATCGTGGCAATACTTTGAGAGATTAACTCTGTCACCGAGCATTTTGCCGTACTTTTCTTCAAGGCGTAGTACATTGATAACATCATCAAATTCTTTTTTGAATTCATCTGTCTTAAAGAATGAACAAGTATCGTTCCAAGTGGAATGAAACTCTTTCCCGCTTGAACCGAGGTCAGCACGAAGATAACCTATACATCCTGTCTGCTGATACAACTGATTGCTCTGTCTGAAAGTGTATTTTTCAAGGTTGTCAGTAATAGGAGTTATATACAAATCATTCATCGTGCATCCCTTTCCTTTCTCTTTTCGGCTCGTTCTTTCTGAACCTCATCTAATCTTTGCTTTGCCCATTCAGGGAGTTTGTCTTTTTCAATGACACCGAGAATATCACGGCGTTCATATCTTGACTCTTTACCGCTATACAGATTAGTACAGAAACAAGCTGAACCTCTTGAATTAGGTTCACAACCAAAACCACCCGTACAGAGCTGTAATTGCATTGTTGCAATCTGATATTCAGGTTTGAATACATCAGCTCGTATAACTACAACCTTATTCTTGATAGAGTCATTAGCCTTAATGATTGTGCAGCCGTTCGCATAAATAGGTGTAGTATCAATCTTAATTTTAGAGATTTCTGCGATAACAAGTTCAGCTTCATTCTTTATTCGTTCAGCAAAAATCTTTGATATTTCTGCATAATCGTTGCCGACAAGTGCATCAACATATCTTTCAAATATGCCGTTGTTTTCATAGTTGGCAACAACAAATCTTTCATCGGGTGAAGCGTTACGATCTTCACCGATAATGATTTCTTTTTTACCAATTTCAAAGGCGTGAATTACCTCATAAGTTCCCGCCATTCTTTTTTCGGTCATTTTTTTCATCTCCTCTCATTACTGCATAACCGTGAGCAGTAATGCTGTAATAGTTGGCGTGGTCAAAATGTTCCTTGCCATACTGTTTAGAAATGAGGATGTTTCCTTTTTTGAGTCTTTTAATTGCATTTCGCACGGCTTTTTCACCCAAGAAAGGAAAAGTACCTGTTAATTTTTTAATGGTTATTCGTTCCCAAGGAACATCACCACTATAAAAATCTGTTTTTTCGAGTTTTTCTCGAATATATCCTGCAATAAGGGCGGCATTGATGCCGTATTTTATTGCGATTGTATTACTATAATTGCATACCATTTAGTCGTCCTCCTAAAAAAGTGGGGGCGACTTTTAGCCGCCCTTTAAGTGAATTTATCTGCCTACATACCAATCGTCATAAGCAGAGTCTTTGATTATAATTTTGTTTGATTTATATTCTCTCTTCATCATACCTGAAGGTGTCCACATATCACTGAGTTCAGCTCTTACAATATAGTTTCCGTCAGGATACCAAAGAGGTGTAAAATGAACATTACCATAAGAACCTGTAGCAGAGAAAATCCATTTACCGCCCGAAAGAGCAAGAGTTGTAATCTTACCGCTATCCTTTGAATAACCGTATTCGGGGAATATTGCTACACCATACTGAGGAAGAGTATATGAGTCAGCAGGGGCAGTTGAAAAACCACTCTTTGAAGCTGTCGTTCCGTTATTGAGGGACATTGTTATTGCGTAACCTGAGTTCATATACCATGTGCTACCACTCTTGGTTGCAGTTTGAGTATTTTTCGGTTCAATCTTTATTGAGTAACTTGTAAGTCCCGTGTAATACTGTTTCTGAACGAATTTTCCATTTTCATATACATATTCCCACCATTCACAAGCTGTACCTCTTGTCGATGTGTCAGCAGGTATAGAAAATCCTGAAGGACCTTTTTTCTCAAACTGTGTATCCGGTGTCTGAACAATCTTATATGGTATTGTTGAGTAATACTTTGTTACCTTGTTGTATGAAGCACCGTCATCAATAATTTCAGCCGTTATCTTAACATCTGCATTATTGAAACCGATAGGAACCTTCCATTTGAAATAAATGTGGTTTATGTCATTACCGGGAACTATTGCTTTTGTTTTAGTATAGCTGTAAATAAGATTTGAACCCTTATACACACAGAATTTAATTGATACATCTTCAGCAGGGGTATAATCATCTGAATATGAGTTTTTGAGCCAATAGCTTGTGATTACTTCTGTGTTTTCTCTATAATCAGCATTAGGAGTAATCGGTTCAAGTGTTAACGGATGTTTAACCTTACAAGCAAGTGTTAAGGCGTTATTACTTCCATTTGACTCATAATCAGTGTTGTAAATACCCATTCCTTCAAGATAAACACCACCCCAAATATTGATATTTCTCTTGTTAGGTACAATAAAGGAGTATCCGTCAACAGTAATTGAGGAATTTGCAGGAATAGCATACACTCCGCTTATCTGTGTCTTATCATTCTTGAAGCCTTCGACATATACCTTAACATCAGTATTGTTCTTATAAGTGTACCTCACGAGAACACTCTGACCTGCTTTAAGATTATTTGAATCAAGAGTTGCCTTTGTTGATGAATCAACAAGAGTAATCTTTGTCAAAGCAACATCAGATTTCACTACGGGTAAATCGTACCAAGTTTCTTCAAAGGTGTGAGTTTTATCACTTGACCACCAAGTTTCAAGGTTAAACCTTAACTTGTTCTGACTTGTTACGGGAACCGTATAAGTGCCGATTGAACTGTTGAGAGTAACAGGTAATGATTTTGAAATACCTACTTTATTCTTTGCAGCATCATAACCGTCATTAGAGGTGTAAACAGTTGCCCATTTAGAGCCGTTATAATGATACATTGAACCTCTCAAATACTCGATAGCAGACCAAGTATTATCAGCCGTATATTTATAGGCAATCTTGATATGCTGACCGGAATAGAGCTTACCGCTTGAACCTGCTGAACCATTGTAAGCAACTGTTGTTCCTTCATATCCCGTTGCAGTTACCTGTGTTCTGTAAACTACGGGTTTAATCGGGATATAGAAGGTCTTAACAGTACCACTCTTTTTGACATTACCTGAAGCATCAATCCAATCAGTTTTGGCTTCAATTTCAAAATACTGCTGACCTGCAGTTATTGTCTTGTAGTTGCCCGTAAACTGTACCGGGAACCACTGTGAAGATGAGCTTGAACTGCTGAGTGTAACATCTCGTGTTGTCCAAGAACCTCCCTTGTATCTTACATACTGTCTTGCTTTGAAGCTTTCCTTTTCGGCAGGGAAATAAATGTTATACCATACTGTATCACCGATTGTCGGGTAATCTGTTTTGTAAACATAATCGTCAAAGACATTGCCCGTTGTGATACCAAAGAGAGTTGTTTTATTACTCTTTGCTCCGCTGTAAATATCACATTCATTTACTGCAAGTACCGGGTCATACTCCCACTTTGCATAAAGGGTAATTGTTGCTCCGTTGGTTGTGGTAAGGTTCTTTACACTCTGCTTATTTGTGTAATTAGTGCCTGTTCCATCTGCCTTTGTGTTCCAACCTATGAACTTATATGAGGTTCTTGTAAAGCCGTTTGCAGTAAGGTTCTTTGCCACATCGTAGGTCATTGACATTGATGCAGTTGAACCGCCCGTTGCTCCGTTACCGTCAAACTTAATTGTGTAGGTTATAGGCTTCCACTTTGCATACAGAGTAACAGTACCACCATTTGTTGATGTGAGGTTCTTTACACTTTGCTTATCGGTGTAGTTCGTTCCCGTGCCGCTTGAATTTGAATTCCAACCGTCAAAGATATATCCTGTTTTCTTAAAGCCGTTGGCTGTCAAATTCTTTGCAACATCGTATGTCATTGACATAGAAGCAGTTGAACCACTTGTCGCTCCGTTACCGTTGAACTTGATAGTATAGGTGTTCGGAGTCCACTGTGCATACAGATAGAAAGTACCACCGTTTACTGTAGTAAGGTTCTTAACAGACTGCTGATTTGTATAGTTAGTGCCGCTACCGTTGGCTTTTGTGTTCCACTTGGAGAAAGTGTAACCCGTTCTTGTATAACCGTTTTTATTGAGGTTCTTTGCAACATCAAATTTCATAGTCATACTTGAAGTTGTACCGCCTGTGTTTCCGTTACCATCAAAAGCAATAGTGTATGAGTTGGTATCCCACTGAGCGTAAAGTGTTATTGTCGCTCCGTGAGTTGCTGTCAAATTCTTAACCGACTGCTTATTGTAATAACTTGTACCGCTACCATCTGCTTTTGTGTTCCAACCTGAGAAATGATAACCGGACTTTGTGAAGCCGTTTGCAGTAAGGTTCTTTGCCACATCGTAGGTCATACTCATTGAAGCAGTAGAACCGCTTGTACTACCGTTACCATCAAACTTGATTGTATAGGTGTTCGGAGTCCACTGGGCATAGAGAGTTCTCGTACAATCTCCGGTCTTGATATTTGAATTCAAGTCTGTTGGCTTAACTGTAGCATCATTTTGGTCAAATAATGTTCCGCCCGTTGTACTTGTTCCCCATTTTGTAAATCTGTAACCTGTTCTGTACAGACCGAAGGTTGAAGCATTAACAAGGCCGTCAGCCTTTGTGGAGTTGTAAGTCCAAGTCTGATAATATCTTGTACTGTCAGATTCCTTATACACATTCTTTGAAGAAAGGTAATACTTTGTGGAATCAATAGAACCGCCATTAGCGTTGTAATAAACCTTTAAGTCGTAAGGGTCCCACTGTGCATAGAGATTAACAGTTGCACCCTGCGTTGAAGTAAGGTTTTTAACCGACTGCTTATTTGTGTAGCTTGTACCTGAACCATTGGCTTTTGTGTTCCATTTAACAAATGAATTACCTGTCTTTGTAAAGCCGTTTGCAGTAAGGTTTTTAGCAACGCCGTAGGTCATTGTCATAGATGCAGTTGAACCGCCCGTATTCCCGTTACCATTAAACTTAATGGTGTAGGTCTTATTTGTGGTTTCATTGTATGCAATACCTGCACCATAACCCTTTGAAATAATGTTATCAAAGGTGGCTTTAGATGAACTTCCGATTGCACTTGCTGCTGTCCATAATCCCTGACCGTCAGGAGTATAAAGTTTATTGGGCCAAATACGGTTTGTGTATGAAGCTATAAATCCCCAAGTTTTTGAAGTACCGTTACTTGTACCGCCTGTACTTGAACCGCCCAATACACTTCGTCCGCAATAGGCTATTTCTGAAACCGTCAATGCCTGATATTCACCTGCAAGACAAACATCAAACAGAGGTTCAATAATAACCTTGTCTCCGTAGTTCATATTGCTTACACTACCGACACCGAGTTTTGAAAGCACTTTGTTGATATTTGCTTCATAGCTCTGCCAAGTTTCAACGCCACTCGGATTCGGGAGTGTTGTTGTAAATCCCATTGAACTTTCTTTATAACAGTTTGTTTGATTGTAGGTAGTTGTTAATTTTGCATTTTTGTTTGCTATAATCTGTTTCTTGTTGTACTTTGTAGAAAATTTTGCGGAAGTAGAATAGGCGTTATCACCGTTACTTGTGTTTCTGTAAACATCAATAACTTTAGTGACTTTCATACCGCCCGATGAATTAACCGCAGAGAAACGATAACCGACAACGCAAGCCGAATCGCTTGTGGAACGGATAACATAACCCGTTGAGCTGCCGTTTACCGCATTTGTACTACCGCCTGCAGAGTCACCGTCCCAAGATAGGGCAAATGCAGAATACGGTATTGCAGAAAGTAAAGTACATAAAACAAGGAGGATTGAAATTACCTTTTTAATATCTATCATCTTCCTTTCGTAAAAATAAAAGCTCGACTTTTACGCCGAGCTTAGTCCGATTTATATTTTAATGTGAGTGGCAGGTCTTACCTTTAACAGATTTACCGCATTCGGGACACTTTGTATCAACTGTAAATCTCACACAAGTATCACCGGAGCCTGTGCCGACCTTCTTGCCACATTCCTGACAGTATTCACAAGGGTCACTCTTTGCATTGTAGCTTTCACACTTTGTAGGGTCATAACACGCATTTCTCCATTCATCGTAAGTGTAGAAGCTCTTACAAGAGTGTGAACCGCAGTGGGGACAGCCTTTGTTTTCAAGACTTACGATAAAATCATGTGTTTCTTTGCTGTCACAATGATGTCCCTTTTTACCGCAACTGTACTCATTTACGCTATCATTACCGTTATCAATTACCTCATATCTGTTGCCCTGTGATACTCCTGCAGGGTTACCCTGTGTTACGGGTTCAGCGGGTTTTACAGTAGATGTCTGCTGTGTAGGCTTCTGAGTAGTGGTTACTTTTTCTACTGTGGGTTCTTCGAGTTTAATAACTGTCTCTGTTTTTTCGGTAGTGCTCTCTGCATTGTCATTTTCTTCTGTGATGTCATCATCAATGACAATATCGCCAACCGTTTCTGCCTGTTCGGTTGTAATATCGGTTGTAGGTTCTTCTGTGTCCTTGCCGACAAAGTTACCAATCATTACTGCAATAAGGATTGATACTGCAATAATACCGACTATGAGAGCAGCGATTATTTTGTTGTTTTTGTTTCCCTTTTTGTTGGGGTTCCCTGTAAGAATCATCATTTTTGTTTCCTCCTGTGATTAAAATTTTTCGGTTAATATTGATGTTACCTCTATAGGGATATTCGCAGATGGGAACTGATGACCTGCAAACCATAACGGAATTAAAATCGTATAATTTACTACAAGTTCAAGTTCGTTTGCTTCTCGGAAGCTGAGTACGGGTTCTGTTATGTGATACAGTTCTTTTCCGTCTGCATCATAACTATATAACATTCCGTCCTCTATTTCCAATGTGCAAAATGATATGAGAGATGTGCGAAATTCCTCGGTATCAATTACTTCGGTGTAATCATTACCTTGTTTGATACTGTTATATATTTCGGTTGAGTTTTGAGCAAGAAAACTGTCAAGCACAACCTTTGCGTTTTCTCTCATAAGGTTTACCTTTGATATGGATGCAGAGTAAGTGAAAATCATTGCGAATATCATCGCAAAAATAAGAATAAAGACACAAGGAACTATATATCCTTCTCCTTTTCTTGATTTTAGATTTTTCATTTTAAAACTCCTATCAATTGATTTTTATTTACAAAAATGTTTTAATAGTATAAAAAGGAGGCATAAACTATGCAAGAGAATATTGTAATTTTTCTTATAATTATCGGCTTTAGTGTGTGTGCAATCTTTGCCATAAGTCATGCGCCAATTTACCCTTTGAAAAAAGCTTATAGAAATAAGATCCAAGAGAATGGTGTAATTCATTTTACATCTCCTGAAAGTGCATCCTTAATTCTTAAAGCTCATTCACTTAAGGGAGCTATTTCGGATTTTGAAAAACTATTGGGTCCTCTTATTTGGACTTATGAATATAACAATAAGCAAGAAATGGAACTTAAGCACGATTATTTGCTCAAGAAAAAAAGAGGAAAAGACGATCCCAAAAACTTCTCCGTTTGTTTAAAAATTACAGGACTGAGTGATAAAGCAATATCGCAAACATACACAAGGTATGGCGTATTCAATGACAAACCTATAGTTTTTAAATCTGATTATATATATCCTCAAAATATTGAAATAATAAAAGAATGGAAATACTAAAATTTAAAACTATTTCCAGTATTTTTCCGAAATACCTGACCTGTGGCTTGTAACTGTTACGGGTATTCTGAACATACCAAGTCCCTGCACATAGGTCTGCACCGAAATAAAAACATCCATTTGGTCTCCGAGCTGAACACGCTCATAGGTTGCATTGAAGTAGCTTTCTGCATCAGTATCAACCTCAAATTCAAAGAACTGATTTTGCAGACTTTCAACTCTTTCATCAAACTCACTGTCAAAACAGCCGTTAAATGTTGCCGTTTCAATAAGCTGACCGCTTATCTCGTCAAGATCCTGTTTGAGAGTCATAAACTGAAAGATATTAAGAACAACAACGAGAACCATCATCATTGCAAATATACCGATTACAACATCAATATAACCTTCGCCCTTTTTAGATTTAATAAATTTCTTCATCTATACACCTCCGTTAGCCGAACAGAACGCCCATAGAAGAAACAATCTGAGCAAGAATAACTACGATATATATGAGCATAAAACAGAAAAGAAGGCACATAGAAAGTTTCTTTACTTTCTTCGGTATCTTCTCGGCTTCAAGTCTTAACTGCTGTCTTTGAATATCAGCAAACTTCATTGAGAGGGATTTCCAATACACCGTATTAACATCACCTCTGTTAATGGAAATAAGTCCTCGGCATACATCACTCATTAGTGGTGAACCTACTCTTGCTTCAAGTCTTGTTATAGCAATTTCGTTATTACCGGAGTGCATATCCGCAGCAGTAATATCAAGTTCGTGTTTGAGTTCAGGTCCCGCATTTTTAGCAAACGACTCAATCATTTCAAGCACATCCTTACTGTGCATCAAGGACTTTTCAATCTTAAAAACAAATCTCGGAAGTTCATATTCAATCTTTGCTCTTTTTGCCCTTATTCGGTTTGAGATGCCCTTCATATTCATTCGGTAAAGAATGAAAGCAAGGAATATAATTATCGGACAAAGTATGGGGAAGATAAAAAGAACGGGAATGGCAAATACACCTACAATAAGAGATTTAACTATGGCGTTTGCCATAAACATTTCGGGAGTAATATCCATTTGAGCCGTTCTTAAATCTGATTCCAACTGAGCCTTCTTAAACTCATTCAATTTCAGTTTACGGGCAATAAAAGAAGCAACAGAGGAAAGCCAAACATCAATACTGCTTGTTTTCTCTTTCTGTTGCTTTGCAAGGTTATTAACTGCCTTTGATGTTCTCATATACGGAATACGGAAACGGTCAGCAAGTATCATAAATAAGCCGATTCCGACAAGAACACCGATACATATTTTCATTATCATTTGACCGCCTCCTTATCTTTTGAATTCTACGGGTTTTGTGAACTTTAACATAAAGAAGTATGTTACCACTATCACAATACCGCAAACACCGAGTACGATTTTACCCGGTGTTTCAAATATGAGTGTATGAAACCAATCCTTGTTAAGAACATACAAGAGAGGAATGTTACCAACAACAAGACCGACCATTGTGTAGTATTCTGCTCTTACGGCTGACATCATTGTATTAAGCTCACTGTTTACGATACGAACGTCGGTGAGTTTTGAAACAATAGGCTGTAAGGTATCTTTCATTTCCTGATTGTCCTGGCACTGTATAAGTGTGTCAACCCATTCACGGAAGATTTCATCATCAACCTTCTTTTTGAGATTATATAGTGCCTGTTTAACACTTGAAGATACCGCCATAGCATCACCTATAAAAGCCGTAAAACATTCTTTAAGTGGTGGCTTGATGTGAGGTAAGTTTTCCTGTACTGCCATAATGATATTACCATCTCTTGAATATGAGGTAGTAATAATAGAGAGTGCAGTTTCAAGTTCTTCCTTTGTCTGCTTTTCATAGATGTTTATGATGTTACGAACATAAACAAAGGGTATCATAGCGAATGCTACCGATAAAGCAGGGATAAGGAATACATTATTTATTAAAACGGCAACAACGGCACCTACGGCAAAAAGAACTAATGCCGATGAACATACAAAAGCAAACATTCCTTCTTTTCCGCAAGCCTTTAATGCTGATTGCAGATATTCAAGTTTTGCACCTAAGCCTTTCTTTTTCTTTCCGGCTCTTAGTGCTCTTGCTCGGTCACGAATATTTGGTTTCTTTGATACAACAGAACTTAAATCCTGTGTTATCTGTTGCGGGGTTAAATTAAGAAAACATACGATTGCTATAATGAGAAATATAGATGCAATCATAGGGAGATACATTAATAATCAGCTCCCTTCTTTAAGAATTTGTTTAGTTCCTCCTGTGGTACACCGAACTGCAGGAGTTTTCTTTTGAGATTGTCTGACATTATTTCAGGCTGTTCAAAATAGCCTTCGGTAACATATTTACCGTTTACGATTTCATTTTTGGTGATATTAAATCTGAATAGTGTGTGATAAACTCTATCACCGTTAGGAAGTATCTCACACTCGGAAATATCCATAATCTTTCTTTCGTTGTTCTCTAACTTATGAGAGTAAACAACAATAGGGAAAGCCTGACCCGCCTGCATAAGTGAAGTCTTGAAGTCGATGGGGAAACGCTTCTGACAAAGAAGTGCAATTCGCATATGAGCTGAATCTGCCGCAAATGCGTGAACTGTTGATACAACGGTATGACCTGTAAGACTTGCTTCAACTGCTGAATAACATTCAACATCTCGCATCTCACCGACACATACAATATCGGGATTAAAACGAAGTGAAGCTACAACAAGGTCTTCCTGAGTTATATCAAAAGCAGGGTTATCGGAAGGACGAGAAAGAGTATGGACTACATTGTTTACTACTTTGCCCTTTTTCTTTCGGACAAGTGAAAGTTCTCTCGAACCTGTTTCAATGGTGAACACCCGCTTACCATCGGGAATTGTAGTGAGTAGTGCATTAAGAAGTGTTGTTTTACCGGATGATGTTGCACCCGCAACAACCATAGAAACACCGTAACGCATACACATACAAAGGAAATCAATCATCTTTTCTGTTGCATTACCGGAAGAAATAATCTGTTTTCTGTTAATTCTTGACGGATGCAAAAGACGGATAGAAACACTAACTCCCACTTCATCGTCAACAAGAGGTTCTTTGAGTGCCGTAATACGGGTATTATTAGGCAAGTGACCCTGTGACATGGGAGTTGAGTTATCGATAATCATACCTGAATGATGAAGCAAACGCTTAACAATATCGACAGCGTGTGAGGGAGAATAGAAATGCTCCTTTGCTTTTATTGTTCTGCCCGAAGTATAGGTAATAGCAATATCATTCCAAGCATTGATGTTGATTTCTTCAATGTTATCTCTGCCGAGATATTTGGTAAGAATGGAGTATTCAGCCATTTCGGAATAAAGTTTATTGCTCAGTTCGGTTTGTGTAAGTCCTTCAACTACATAACCTGTGTCAAGAAGATATTTGTCTATATATGACCTGAGCTGTGGCAATTTACTTGAATCAGAAAGTGCCGCCGCATAACGAGAGGAGATATGCTCCTGAATCATCGATAACAGCGGCACAAAATCAATGATTTTCTGCATTACTTAATCTCCGTTCACTTTGATTTTGTTTTCTTAATCTTTTTACCCTTTACAACACAATATGCAAGAGCAATACCGGACACGATGAAAGTAGCAACAGCAGGGAAAAACTTTCTTTTATCTCCTGTCTGCGGAATTTCGGGGACTTCATCATTTACCGTTTCACTATCATCTTCCACGGTTTCGCCGTCCTCAAGAACTTCAAAAGTAGCACTTTCAACTTCCTCATTGCTTTCGCTATCTGTATTGTCGGAACCTTCAGCTCCTTCGGAAGATTCAGGCATTGTTGTTTCATCTGCTTCGATAGATGTTTCCACATCAGTAGTTGCAGTTTCGGCATTATCACTCACTTCCTCGGCTGTTGTTTCTTCGGGGATTGTTGTATCTTTTTCGGTTGTTCCTGTTTCGGGAATGTTGTTGGGTGTTTCTTCGTTATTCGTAGCACAAGCTACAACTGAAGATGCAGTTGCAATAACTGCCATAGCCATAAGGACACCTATAATCTTTTTCATTCTGAATTCTTCCTTTCTCTTACATAATCTTGTTTATAATCTTTGAAAGCTCTGTTCGGTACTTTTTATCCTTTGCTCTTTCATAAAGCAGACCATCAAGATGTTGACCTCTTATCTGCTTACTGTAAGGCAAGATATATGAAATGTTCTTCACATTGGTTCTTACATCATCAACGGGAGAATAAAGCTCATTTTCATTCACATTAAGAATTCTTATCGCTCTTTCTGCGTTATTTCCGAAAAGCTCCTCGTTTGATGCAAGATAGACCATACTTTTAAGATCAGGTGAAAGCACCATAATAACCTCGTGTGCATTTCTCAATGCAATCTGTGAGATAAGGTCATTTTCTTCATCTGTGCAATCAACAAAGACATATCCTGCCATTTTGTGAAGCACTTCAAAGAGTGCATTTACCTTATCTTCCGTAAGCGTTGCAAAATCGTATTTGTTTTCTCCCGCCTTGTAGCCAAGACAACCGAAGTTATTCATAGCCTTAACAGTTACCAAGTGGTTAAGAACATCCTCCTCATAGATGTCTGTCTTATCAAACATCGTACCAAGAGAGAAAATGCTGTCAGGTGTGTAGTTCGGGAAAAGAACACCTAATGCAGGGACTTTCAAAGAAGGTGAAAGATAAATTACTGCTCCGCTTGTAGTGGCGCAGTAAAGCTCCTGAGCCAATTTCAGAGTAACGGTTGTTTTACCGCTACCGGGTGAACCGATTACAGCAATAATCTTAGCCATTTTTATCAGCCTCACTTACATTCTTTTTTATGAAGTAATCGTCCTGTGCTTTAAGGAACTTATCTGCAGTGGCATCGTCACCTCTGTAAACGAGAGCAACGTGCATTACTGCACTTTCCTCGTAGTTTGCAAGGATTTTTGCCTGTTCGACAGACACAAGAACCGTAATTGTTGTAGGAAGCTCAAAGCTGCCGTCCTCATTTTCAACAACATCGTTTTCATCAATACCGCCTGATGTGGTTGTAGTGATTACTTTGACATATTTAAGAGAAGCCGGGACTTCTGTGTGGTTATCTTTATCGGTAACATAAATGCTTACAATATCACCGTTTTCAAGCTTACCTGAAAGACCGCCCGCAAATGAGTTTATTGTGATACTCATAGCAACCTTATCGCCTTTAAGTGAAGCCATAACATCATTAGCCGTGTTTGCATTATCAGTTACCTTGCTTTCGGTTGCAAAGTCGCCTTTGAATATATCTGCTGTTGCAAATTTACCGACAACTGATTTCTTGTCCTTAATTACCTTTTCGGGGAGTGCAGAATTTGAGATTTTCACAATCTCAACATCTGTGTCTTTAATCTCTGTTCCGTGAGATACATCAGCAACAAAGCGGACTACCTCAGTTTTCTTATCAGAGATGTTGTTTACAAGGGGTGACACAACAAAGGTTACTGCCACCGCAAGAATAATACAGACGATACCTATCGCTGTTCTGTTTTTCATTGTGATTTTCCTCCTTATATGAAGTACATAGCCATAAATCCTATTGACAAATACGGCACAAGCGGAAAAGCTTTGCCTTTTGTTTTGTTTTTATGGCTGAAATATATATTGCAAATTATCGCAAGGAAAAGACCGATAACAAGACCTGCTATGCTCTTTGAAAAGCCAAGCAAGAAAGCACAGGCTGCAGATAACTTAACATCTGCTCCGCCAAGTCTGTTTCCGCTTACCATAGCACAGATTAACAACACTCCGCCGATTGCCAAGCCACTGAAAAGCATCATCGGAATATCTGAAAGTGTTACACCTATGAAGCCTGTAATGAATATCAAAACTGAAACGAAATCTTTAACCTCGTGTGTCTGAATATCTGATACCGAAGCATAGAGTAATATTTGCAAAAGAATAATACCTTTGAGAAGTTCTATTGACCAACCAAAGGCAATTAGCAGACTTGACACAAGAATAATACTGATGCAATGATATATTGGGATTTTTTTGCTTTCTTTGTTGTAACCGGGTGTTTTACTGATTACAACTTTTGAAATCTTGTGAACTGCCAAGTAGAAAAGAAAAATACAAGCGAGCTTCACAATAGTGATTATTACTTCTTCAGGATTGAGTTCCATTAACTTTTCAGGTGAAATCGGTCTTATCGGTCCTATTGGTTGTATAAATTTAGTCATAGTTATCAGTCCTCACAAATTGGGGCGAAGCAGGGTTTCTGCTCCGCCCGTTTAAATTATTTAGCCTGCGTAGTTAAAAAGACCTTCGACCTTTTCGGTTACGGTAGGCATGATTGTGTCGTTGAAGAGTGCATAGAGAAGTGTGAGGAGAAGAGCGCCGATTACAACGGCGATGAGAATCTTAACGCCTGTGTCCACATACGCTTCAGCAACAGTACCGTCAAGAACTGCGTGAGCCTTTGCTATCATTTCTGTTTCCTTTGCTGAAACGAAACCCTTTACCTTGTTTGCTACACCTGTAGCCATTGACTTGATTTTCTTAAACATAATTTTTTACCTCGTTCTTTCTTAAAAATTTAGAGCACCCGTATTTTTTCGGATGCTCTTTTTTGATAGATTATTTGATTTGTTGAGCTTTAACCTGCGTAGTTGAAAAGCTCTGTGATTTTGCTTGTGACAGTAGGCATAATGGTTGAATTGAAGAGAGCGTAAAGACCGCCGAGAAGAAGAGCACCGATAACTACGGCGATGAGAATCTTAACACCGGTATCTACATACGCTTCTGCGATTGTACCGTCGAGAACTTCGTGAGCTTTCTGAGAAACCTTTTCTGCACAGAAGTCCTTTACTGCCTGAACCTTTGTCTGAATGAATGACTTTGCTTTGTTAAACATAATTTTTACCTCGTTCTTTATTAAAATTTAGTTATTTTTGTTGATTTCCTGCTCATAGGCAGAGAAGAGTGCTTCTTCAAGTTCTTTACGAGCCGAAGAAGAAATTGGATGGCATACGGGTCTTGTTACTTCTTCACCCTTTGCTGTCTTCCAACTTGTCATAGGCATAGACATATATCTGCCTTTTTCGTTTTCGACAACACCAACACCGTGAATTACGACTGCATCATCGATAACAATGTTTGCATAAGCTTTTGTAGGCTTATCACCTTTGAGAATTTTCTTGATTTCTACTTTGATATTCATTTTGCATTTTCCTTTCTTGTAGTTACTAACGAAGTTTTTATTTCTTATTCTCGGTTAGTACAGTTAGTATTTAATAAAGGGGAGAGTGTGAGAGGGGGAAGAAAAAACTACCGAGCACCCCTATCCCTGTTTCTACTTCTCTGCAGAAATAAGGTGTAGTGTTCGATAGCTTTAATTACAAATTCACATTGCTGTTCTTTAGGAATTGCCTTTGGTATTGCGTTGGATATGCGACTGTCCCTGAACGGAGATTTTTCTCGTTGGTTGGGTTTTTCTTCACTCATAATAGCTTCTATTGCTTCTTTAGTGAGTTTACCTTCCTGAGAAAATCTCTTCATTCTCAATGTTTGGTCGTGTGATGGCGTACATTGTTCAGAATCAATCGCATCTGCTAAATTCAACTGCTCTTCCGGAGTAAGATATGAAATCTCAACAGCAGGACGCATTGCAATTTTTTTATCATCTACAAGGTCGAGCATTTCGGGAACAAGGTTAGTTAGACGAATAAATCTGTAAATTTGGTCTTTACTTTCTCCTACCGCTTCTGCTAACTCTGCACTAGATGTTTTCGGTAAATTATTCGCCACTGGCGAATAATTATTTTTCGATGGTCTTCCTGCTTGTCTTTTCATAGCTTCAAGCCTCATTTTAAAGGCAAAAGCTTTCTCCGAGGGTAAAATTTCATCTCTCTGCAGATTACTGTCAACCATTGAGAGTATAGCTTCATCTCTTGTGAGATTTTGAACCCTCGCAGGTATCTTTTCTATACCCGCAATTTCAAACGCACGTTTTCTTCTGTGTCCTGACACCATTTCGTACATACCATTATCAAGCGGTCTGACGAGAACAGGCTGAATAAGTCCTCTTGTTTTTACACTTTCAACAAGTTCAACCATATTTTCATCATCC
>JBGVGM010000076.1:0-6409 GCA_045121655.1 Acutalibacteraceae bacterium
GAGTCGCTGCGCTTCTGCTCTTGACAACTCAAACATTCTATGCTGTGTGGAAATCACGAGGGCGACGCCCTCAATGTATAACCAAATTGGTTATCAAAAATACAGCAAGTTGGTGAAAACCACTTGACTTTTTATAGGAGGATTAAATGAATAATAAAAAGTTATCAGATTGGCTTATTGCTTCAGACATAGACGGAACTCTTAATGATAAATCAAGACGTCTTGTAAGGAGAAACTACGAAGCAATCCATAAGTACATAGATGAATACGGCGGAAATTTCACTCTTGCTTCGGGCAGAAACCCTGAATCAATGAGAAAGCACTTCAAACGTCTTGATATAAATGACGGTAAGGCAGTTGTAATTAACGGCGCAGGAATCTATGATTTTGCTGAAGAAAAGTACATCTGGACAAGCCCTCTCAATGACCACTGCATTGAAATGATACGCAAGTGTACAAAGAAGTTTCCCACACTTGCTTTTCAGGCTATAACAGACGATGCGGTTCTGATTTTCAGACCTACAGTTTCAGCAAGAATACTTGCAATCAATGCAAAAGCTAAGGTTAAGTATTATTACAACTTTGAAAAAATGCCTAAAGAAAACTGGTATAAAGTAATTTTTACAGGTATTCCGCCTGCAATGAAGGCGCTTGAAAAGTTTGTAATCAATATGTCAAATACAACTGAAAATCTTATGTATTCTTCACCCTGGAGCTATGAGATAGTAAACGAGGACACCAACAAAGGCAAGGCAGTGCTTAAGCTTGCTGAAATGCTTGGTGTTGAAAAGGAGCATACAGCTGCAATCGGTGACTATTTCAACGATTATGAAATGCTCAGAGCCGTAGGGTTTCCTGCTTGCTGCGGTCAGGCACCAAAGGGTATGAAGAAAATTGCCAAGCTTGTAACCTGCCACTGTAACTTAGGTGCAGTTGCAGATTTAATAGAACACATTATTAAGAATTACAGTTAAGGAGGAATTCTTATGGTAGAAAACAGAAAAAATGAACTGAAGCTTATTGCAGCTAAGGTTCGAAAAGGTGTCATTGAAGGCACCTTCAATGCAAAAAGCGGTCATCCCGGCGGCTCGCTTTCAATTGCAGAGTTAATCACTTATCTCTACTTTGAACAGATGAACGTTAATCCCGAAAAGCCTGACTGCCCCGACCGTGACAGATTTGTTCTTTCAAAGGGTCACACAGCACCTGCTCTTTATGCAGCACTTGCTCTCAAAGGCTTTTTCCCCTTTGACCTTATCAAGACTCTCAGAAAGCCCGACTCAATTCTTCAGGGTCACCCCAGTATGAGATACACACCCGGCGTTGATATGAGCACAGGCTCACTTGGACAGGGTATTTCAGTTGCTGCAGGTATGGCACTTGCTGCTAAGCTCAAGGGCAAGGATTTCAAGGTTTACACAATTCTCGGTGACGGCGAAATCGAAGAAGGTCAGGTATGGGAAGCTGCTATGTTTGCAGGCAACAAAAAGCTCAATAATCTTGTAGCTATCGTTGACTATAACAACCTTCAGATTGACGGCTCACTTGACGAAGTTAACTCACCTTATCCCATTAAGGAAAAGTTTGAAGCATTCAACTGGAATGTAATTGAAATCTGCGGACACTGCTTCGACCAGATTGAAGAAGCTTTCGCAAATGCTATGGCTCAGACTGATAAGCCCACCTGTATTGTTGCTAAGACGGTAAAGGGCAAGGGTGTTTCATTTATGGAAGACAAGTGCGATTGGCACGGTTCAGCTCCCAACGCAGAGCAGTATGCAGAAGCTATGGCTGAGCTTGATAAAGCAATTGCAGAATTGGAGGCGTAATTATGGCTGATGTAATTAAATGTGCAACAAGAGATGCGTACGGTAAGGCTCTTAAAGAGCTTGGCGCATCAGGAAAAGATGTTCTCGTTCTTGACGCTGACCTTGCAAAGGCAACAAAGACAATCACATTCAAAAAGGATTATCCCGAAAAGTTTATCGACTGCGGTATTGCAGAAGGTAACATGATGGGTATTGCTGCAGGTCTTGCAACTGCAGGCTACACAGTATTCGCTTCATCTTTCGCTATGTTTGCTGCAGGCAGAGCTTTTGAGCAGGTAAGAAACTCAATCGCTTATCCCAAGCTTAACGTAAAAATCGGTGCAACTCACGCAGGTATTTCCGTTGGTGAAGACGGTGCAAGCCATCAGTGCTGCGAAGATATCGCTCTTATGCGTTCGATTCCCGGTATGGTTATTATCAACCCTGCTGACGATGTAGAAGCTATTGCTGCTGTTCACGCTGCTGCAGAGCACGAAGGTCCTGTTTATATGCGTTTCGGCAGACTTGCAGTGCCCAGAGTAAACTCTGAGGATTACAAGTTTGAGCTTGGTAAGGGCGTTGAGCTTAAAGGCGGTAAGGACGTTACAATCGTTGCTACCGGTCTTCTTGTAGCTCCCGCACTTGAAGCTGCTGAAGCTCTCAAGGCTGAAGGAATTGATGCAAGAGTTATCAATATCCACACAATCAAGCCTATCGATAAGGAAATCCTTATTAAGGCTGCAAAGGAAACCGGCGCAATTGTTACAGCTGAAGAGCACAACGTTATCGGCGGTCTCGGCGGTGCAGTTTGTGAAGCACTCAGCGAAGAATATCCCGTGCTCGTAGTTCGTCTCGGTGTTGAGGATACCTTCGGTAAGTCAGGTCCGGCTCTTGAGCTTCTTAAGATTTACGGACTTGATGCTGAAAACATCGTTAAGAAAGCAAAAACAGCAATTGAGCTGAAACATAAACTCGGCAAATAAAAATTAAAGGTAGGTATTTCGCTATGAAAGAAATCACAAAAGATATGCTTATCGGCGATATTCTTGAAGCTGATGCAGGTACTGCAATGTTCTTTTTTGAAATGGGAATGCATTGTCTCGGTTGTCCTGCTTCAAGAGGTGAATCTGTAGAAGAGGCTTGTGCAGTTCACGGCGTAGATGTTGATGCTCTTATCAGCAGAGTAAACGAATATCTCGCATCAAAGTAAGTTTATTTATGAGCCGCCGTTAAAATCGGTGGCTCATTTTTTAAAAGAGGTAATTATGGGAAAAATTAAACTTGACAGTCGGCTTTTGTCCGTGGCGTCCCTTGTGAAAAATGGGAGTGTTGTTGCCGATGTGGGAACAGATCACGCCTATGTTGTGGCTTATCTCATTGAAAACGGTATTATTGAAAAGGCAATTGCTTCAGATATAAACAAAGGACCGCTCGAAAATGCAAGACAGACCCTTGTTGATTGCGGAATCTCGGAAAAGGTTGAACTTGTGCTTTCTGACGGTCTTGTGAATATTAAAGAAAACGCTGCTGACGATATTGTTATTGCAGGTATGGGCGGTATTCTTATTTCTGAAATTCTTCAGAATGCGCCCTGGGTGCAGAATGAAAATATACATATAGTCGCTCAGCCGATGACACATGCTGAAATTTTAAGGAAATGGCTTTGTGACAACGGATTTAAGATACAAAGAGAGGTTGCTTCAACCGACGGAAAACGTGTCTATGTGGCAATTTCAGCGTCTTTTACGGGGAAGAAAAGCTCTTTCTATGACGGTTATTATTACATCGGAGAGCTTAAGGAAAACAAAGATGAGCTTTCAATGATGTATATTGAAAAAATACTGAACTCACTTCAGAAAAAGTACGATGCAAGAAAAAATGCCGGACTTGAAGATGAAGAGGGACTTCAGAGAATTATTTCGGAAATTAATACTTTAATCGGGAGGAAATTATGATTAAGGTTAAAGATATATTTGATTTTATAAATGAAATCTCACCATATGAGCTGCAGTGCTCGTGGGACAACTGCGGACTTCTGGTTGGTGACAGTGAAAAGGAAGTAAAAAAAATCGGCGTCTGCCTTGATGCTTCAGGTCAGACGGTAAGTTCTGCAATTGATAATGATGTTGATTTGATTGTTACTCATCACCCCATAATTTTTACTGCACAAAAGGCTTTTACAAAGGGAAATCCTGCCTTTGACGCTGCTTCAAAGGGAATCAGCGTAATCAGTGCCCACACCTGCTTTGATTGTGCAGAAGGGGGAATAAACGATGTTTTGTGTGACCTTCTTGATATCAAAAATGCAGCAGGTGTTCCCTCAGAGGAATGTAAAGCACCTATGGCGAGAATCGGCGACGTTGAGGAAACTTCAATCGAAGATTTTTCTGCCTTTGTTTCCGGAAAGCTTGACACCGTTTGTAAGACAGTAAAATGCGGTAAGGTAAAAAAAGTTGCCGTATGCGGCGGCTCGGCTTTTGACTTTTTCAATGAAGCGGTGTCAATGGGTGCTGATACCTACATTACGGGTGAGGTTAAGCACCACGAGCTTCTTATTGCAAGGGATATGGGTATAAACCTTATAGTTGCAGGTCATTATGAAACAGAAAAGCCGGCTATGCTTGTTCTCAGAGATAAAATCGCAGAAAAATTCTCTGAAACAGAAGTAATAAATCTTGAAGAAAGCAATCCGGCAGAATTTATAGGTAAGTAAACTATGGCACTTGACGGTATATTTTTATCAAAGTTAAAAGACGAACTGAAAGAGGTTATCGTTGGACTCAGAGTTGACAAGGTAAATCAGCCCACAAAAGATGAAATTGTTCTTTCACTGAGAGGAAAAGGCTGTGCATACAGTCTGCTTTGCTGCGTCCGTGCGGACAGCCCGAGACTTCATCTGACTGCTCACAAAATCAGTAATCCTCCAACACCTCCCATGTTCTGTATGCTACTTCGCAAGTACCTTACAGGTGCTATGATTAAGAATATCAGACAGCTTTCTCTTGACCGTGTTATTTTTATTGACTTTGATGCTACTAACGAAATCGGCGACAGAATTGAGCTTACCGTCTGCATGGAAATTATGGGTAAGCACTCAAATTTTATTCTCCTTTCAGAGGGTAAGGTTGTTGATTCAATCAAGAGAATTGATTTTTCTACTTCATCTGTAAGACAGATTCTGCCAGGACTTCAGTATAAATTCCCGCCTTTGCAGGACAAACTGAACATTGAGACAGAAAGTGTTGACAGTGTATATAACAGAGTTGCGTCTTATGAGAATAAATACCTTTCTTCTGCTGTTATGATGAGCGTTGAAGGTGTGTCACCCATTGTTGCAAGAGAGATTTCTCACAGAGTCTGCTTTGGCGACGAGGAGGTTTCTTCCCTCGGTGATGTTCAGCTTGAAATGCTGAAAAATGAGCTGAAAAAAATGAAGGAAAACCTTCATAAAGCAGATGGTTTTTATATGCTTATTACTGCCGAGGGTAAACCTAAGGATTTATCTTATATTGATATAAAGCAGTATGACGACAGCTTCAGTGTTAAGAAATACGATTCAGCTTCAGAGCTTTTAGATGATTTCTACTATGAACGCGACAGAATCAACCGAATAAATCACAGAGGTCACGAGCTTATCAAGCTGATGACAAATCTTGTTGAAAGAACAGCAAGAAAGCTTTCTATTCAGAGAGAAGAGCTGAAAAAGTGTGCAGACAGGGAGCAGTTAAAGCTTTACGGTGAGCTGATTGTTGCAAATCTTTATCAGCTTCAGAAGGGCACATCTTTCTACGAGGTGCAGAATTATTACGATGACTGCAAGCTTATTAAAATTCCCTGCGATCCTGCGCTCAGCCCTACAGAAAATCAGAAAAAATACTATAAAGAATACAGAAAAGCCCAGACAGCAGAAGAAATGCTTACAAAGCTTATTGCTGAGGGTGAAAATGAACTGCTTTATCTTGAATCTGTCCTTGATGAAATTTCAAGAGCTGATACTGACAGCGAAATTTCAGCTATCAGAATGGAGCTTTCCGACGCAGGATACATCAAGAACATCAAAGGCAAAAAGCAGAAACAGCCCAAAGAGCTTCCGCCACTTGAATTCAGAACATCAGACGGCTTCCGTGTTCTTGTTGGCAGAAACAACGTTCAGAATGATAAGCTGTCACTGAAAGTAGCTTCAAAGAGTGATATGTGGCTTCATACTCAGAAAATTCCGGGATCTCACGTTATTATTTTCGGTGACGGCAGAGATATATCTGACGAGGCAATTGAAGAGGCTGCCGTTATTGCCGCATACCACAGCAAGGCACGTGATTCATCACTTGTGCCTGTTGATTATACGAAGGTGAAGGCTCTCAAAAAGCCTAACGGTGCCAAGGCAGGTATGGTAATTTACCACGAATATTATTCAATTATCGTAAACCCTGACAAAGACGCTGTTGAAAAAATGAAAGTAAACTAGTGATGAGCAAAACGAAAGAATAAAATCAACGGATGGCAATTAAAAAATAGAAAAACGAGAATAAAAGCAAAGAAACCCGACTGAAAGCGCAAAACCAAAAAGCCCGAACGCAAATCCGAGCAAAAATAAAAAGATA
>JBGVGM010000077.1:0-2536 GCA_045121655.1 Acutalibacteraceae bacterium
GTAGCAGTACCCACTGAGTTGCCGCTTATCATACCGCCGAAGGTTTCAAGGCTTTCATAAGTGTCAAGCTGAGCGCCAATCTGAGACTGAATTGCCTTTGCTGTTTCGGGCATAAAGGGTGAAACAAGAACGCTGATAAATCTGATGCCTTCGAGAAGGTTATAGAGAACTGTGCCAAGTCTTTCCTTCTGAGCTTCGTCCTTAGCAAGAGCCCAGGGAGCAGTTTCGTCAATATACTTGTTGCAGCGCTTTGCAAGGTTGATAACAGCTTCAACTGCGTCAGCCATATGGTAGGAGTCAATGTACTTTTCTGTGAGCTTAACAGCTTCGAAGCAAGCTTCTTTGAGCTCGTCGTCAAGAGCCTCCTTGGCTTTGGGAGCCTGAATAACGCCGCCGAAATACTTGTTGGTCATAGCAACTGTTCTGTTTACAAGGTTGCCGAGAGTATTAGCAAGGTCGGAGTTGTATCTTTCAATAATGGTTTCGTATGAAATTGAGCCGTCGTTTGCGTGAGGCATTTCAGAAAGAAGGTAGTATCTTACTGCATCAACACCGATGAGCTTACAAAGGTCGTCAGCGTAAATGATGTTACCGCGGCTCTTACTCATTTTGTCAGCGCCGAAAAGAAGCCAGGGGTGACCGTAAACCTGCTTGGGTAATTCCTCACCGAGAGCCATAAGCATAATAGGCCAGTAAATGGTGTGGAAACGTACAATATCCTTACCGATAATGTGCACATCTGCAGGCCAGTACTTGTTGTAAAGCTCGCCTGAGCCGTCGGGATCATAGCCGAGAGCAGTGATATAGTTTGAAAGCGCATCAATCCATACGTAGATTACGTGCTTATCATCAAAGGTTACGGGGATACCCCATTTGAAAGAGGTTCTTGAAACGCAAAGGTCCTGAAGTCCCGGCTTGATGAAGTTGTTGAGCATTTCCTTTTTACGGCTTTCGGGATAAATGAAGTTTTCGTGTGATTCAATGTATTCCTCAAGCTGCTTCTGATACTTTGAAAGACGAAGGAAATAAGCTTCTTCCTTTGCAGGGCTTACCTCTCTGCCGCAGTCGGGGCATTTGCCGTCTACAAGCTGTGATTCTGTCCAGAAGGATTCGCATGGTGTGCAGTAAAGACCCTCGTATTCGCTCTTATAAATATCATCCTGTTCATAAAGCTTTTTGAAAATCTTCTGAACGGTCTTTTCGTGGTAATCGTCAGTTGTTCTGATGAACTTGTCATAGGTGGTGTTGAGTGTGTCGCAGATGTCCTGAATTTCCTTTGCAACCTTGTCAACATATTCCTTGGGAGTCACACCTGCGCTTTTTGCGTATTCCTCAATCTTCTGACCGTGTTCGTCAGTACCTGTGAGGAAGAATACGTCATAGCCCTGAAGGCGCTTGAAGCGTGCGATTGCGTCAGTAAGCACGATTTCATAGCTGTTGCCGATATGGGGCTTTCTTGATGTATATGCAATGGCAGTGGTTATATAAAATTTGCCCTTACTCATAGTTATCATCCTTTCAAATATAGTTGTTCCCTTAATTTTACCAATTATGGGTGGGGTTTGTCAATATTAAAATGCAAAATGTTGTCCCTTTCGTCACACTTTGTGCGACACCTTCCCCTAAAGAGGAAGGCAGGCAAAATGCAAAATAACTGACGAAACCTATAATTGTCATTCTGAATACAGTGAAGAATCTTGGGCTTAACGAAAATCTATTGACAAGATTTGTTAGAAATGCTACTGTAACACAGGGGACGGTTCTGTGTGTTCACGAACAGGCAAAGCGTATAATTGAAATGAGTTCAGGATGCTCAAATGCTTCTGAATTTCAGCAATTATCAGAATTCGATAAAGAAGAGTATTTAAATGAGTTTAAAAATAAAGGTTTGTCTATACTACAGGTGAGCAGGCTGACGGGTGTTAGTTTTGGTTTGGTCAGAAAATTTTATTAACACATAGAACCGTCCCCTGTGTTGATTCCCTGTGTTGATTCAAAGGTGGTGAGACAATGAGTTCTAAAAATTTTTACATTTTGTACATTGTTATAGCATTGCCCAATATTATAACTATGTTTTTTGATATTTATGATAGAGTAAAAAATAAACGAAGTGTTAGAATTTCATTTTTGTTGGTATTGAGTTGTTTTTTAGGTTCTCTTGTAGCCGTATTTGCATTTATGTCCAATTGGTTTTGGATAGAACAACCAGAAGTATGGTTTGTATATATGATGATATGTTGTTATCTTGGATTTACGGTGATAATATTTAACTTGCATAATACTCGAATTATATATTCTTCAGATAGTGATGAAATTTTTTTTGTTGCAAGATTTCGTAAAAAAAAGTTTCAAATATATGAAATCACTAGAATAAACTTAAGCAATGAATATTTAGATTAGTGATGAGC
Source organism: Acutalibacteraceae bacterium (assembly GCA_045121655.1). Lineage (GTDB taxonomy): Bacteria > Bacillota > Clostridia > Oscillospirales > Acutalibacteraceae > UBA6857. Next base: position 2,409 of record JBGVGM010000077.1, read on the forward strand.
AAAACGAAAGAATAAAATCAACGGATGGCAATTAAAAAATAGAAAAACGAGAATAAAAGCAAAGAAACCCGACTGAAAGCGCAAAACCAAAAAGCCCGAACGCAAATCCGAGCAAAAATAAAAAGATA
>JBGVGM010000078.1:0-10099 GCA_045121655.1 Acutalibacteraceae bacterium
TTACAGATTAAAATACAATAGATACCGAAAGGACTGCACTCTTAAAAAGTGCAGTCCTTGATTTATTCTTGTTCGTGTTCCGCTTTGTTGTTTTCTCTGTACTGTCCCGGGGTCATATCTGTATATTTTTTGAACAGCTTCACATAATAGTTTACATCCACAACTCCGCAAAGTCTTGCCACCGACTGAATCTGTAAAGATGTATTTTCCAAAAGCTCCTTCCCCTTTTCAACCCGTTTTCTGTTGACATACTCCGTAAGGGTCAGCCCTGTGTCCTTTTTAAAAAGGGATGAGAGATAGCTTGCGTTTACATTGAACTTATTTGCGAAGGTTTTCAGAGTCAGATCCTCGTTAAGGTCAGCGTCAATAAGCATAACCACATTCTGCACAAGGGGAGAATATCCTCTTTTGGCGTGTTTCTTTACCAAGCGGCAGTAGGCATAAGTCATTTCATTCCAGAGCAGTTCTATATCCTTTTTAGTTTTTGCATCCTCGATTCTTACTGCAAAGCCTGAGCTGAGCCCATGAATGTAAAATGGGTGAACTTTTCCTACCTCTGCACCCTTTCTCATAAGGGTATTGAAAATAATCATATAGTTTTTCAGATTTCTGATTTCGTCCTTTGTTCTTACTTCAACATTATTTATAAACACATCAGCAGTAAGACTTTCCTTCTCTTCTTCGTTGCTGCTGTTCTTCAGTTTGTTGGTCTTGGTCTTGTATATAACCTCGACAAGAAGACTCTTACAAAAATGAACTCAGAACTTCAGGAACGCCGTGCTGCAAACAAATAATCAGTAAATCTCAGCCGGCAGTAAACTCTGTCGGCTGTTTATTTTAAAAGGAGTAACTTATGAGACAGATTTTAAACTTAAACAGAAAATGGTCATTCACCAAGGATTTTTCAGAAATTCCCCAGACAGCTGACCCCAAATGGAACTTTGTAAATCTTCCCCATTCCTGGAACGCAATTGACGGCCAGGACGGCGACAACGATTACTACAGAGGAACCTGCCTTTATATGAAGGAAATCAAAAAAGAGGACCTCCCCGAAGCAGAAAAGTACTACCTTGAAATCAAGGGTGCAAACTCATCTGCAACCGTTTACGTAAACGGCAAGGAAAAAGCTCACCACGACGGTGGCTACAGCACATGGAGAGTTGACATCACAGAGGAAATCGGCATTTCAACCGTAGTTGCAATTACTGTTGACAACAGCGCCAACGATACAGTTTATCCTCAGATGGCAGACTTCACCTTCTACGGCGGTCTTTACAGAGACGTAAACCTTATCTGCGTAAGCGAAAGCCACTTTGACCTTGACTATTACGGTGCCCCCGGTATTGCAGTTACCCCCGTTGTTGACGGCAAAAACGCAAAGGTTGACGTTGAAGCTTTCCTTTCAAACGAAAAAGACGGCCTTAAGCTCAGATATGCAATTTATGAGGCAGACGGCTCTCTCGTTAAAGAACACGAGCAGTGCATGGCCTGCAAAAGAAAAGTAAGCTTTGAAATTGAAAACGTTCACCTCTGGAACGGCAGAAAGGACCCGTACCTTTACACCGCTGTAATTGAGCTTCTCAAGGACGGTAATGTTATAGACAACGTATCAGCCCGTTTTGGCTGCAGAAGCTTTGAAATTGACCCTGAAAGAGGCTTCATTCTCAACGGAGAAGAATATCCCCTTCGCGGTGTATCACGTCATCAGGACAGATGGGGCTTCGGTAACGCACTTCTCCCCGAGCATCATGAGGAGGATATGGACCTTATCTGCGAATTAGGTGCAACAACAATACGTCTTGCTCACTATCAGCACGATCAGTATTTCTATGACCTTTGCGACGAAAGAGGCCTTGTAATCTGGGCTGAAATTCCCTACATTTCAAAGCATATGCCCTCCGGCAGAGAAAACACAATTTCTCAGATGAAGGAGCTTATTTATCAGAATTACAACCATCCTTCAATTGTTGTATGGGGTCTTTCAAATGAAATCAGCATGAACGGCACTGACGATGACCTTCTCGAAAACCACAGAATTCTCAACGATCTTTGTCACGAAATTGATAAGACAAGACTTACAACTATGGCTTGCGTTTCAATGTGCGACATCAATGACCCCTACGTTCAGATCCCCGATACCGTTTCCTACAACCACTATTTCGGCTGGTACGGCGGTGATACCGATATGAACGGCCCCTGGTTTGACAATTTCCACAAGACCTTCCCCAACATCCCCATCGGCTGCAGTGAATACGGCTGTGAAGCTCTCAACTGGCACACCTCAAAGCCGACACAGGGCGACTACACCGAAGAGTATCAGGCTTACTACCATGAAGAGCTTATTAAGCAGCTTTTCACAAGAAAATATATGTGGGCAACTCACGTATGGAATATGTTCGACTTCGGCGCTGATGCAAGAAACGAAGGCGGCGAAAACGGACAGAATCACAAGGGTCTTGTAACCTTTGACAGAAAGTACAAGAAGGACTCCTTCTATGCTTACAAGGCATGGCTCAGCGACGATCCCTTTGTTCATATCTGCGGCAAGAGATATACCGACCGTGTTGAAGACGTTACAAAGGTAACCGTATACTCAAACCTTCCTGAGGTTGAGCTTTTTGCAAACGGCAAGAGCCTCGGCAAGCAGACTTCAGACGTTCATTTCTTCTACTTTGATGTTGAAAATATCGGCGAAACAGTGCTCGTTGCAAAAGCAGGCGACTGCACCGACGAAAGCTTCCTTCGCAAGGTTGACACCTTCAACGAAAAGTACAGACTTAAAGAAAAGGGTGCCGTACTCAACTGGTTCGATATTACAGAGGTTGACGGCTACTTCTCACTTAATGACAAGATGAGCGACGTTTTAAGAAGTGAAGAAGGCAGAACACTCTTCCAGGGCATTATGTCTCAGGCAGGAATCGGAGCAGGCAGCGAGGTTGCAGGCTTTGAAATGAACGAGGGTATGATGCAGATGATGGGCGGATTTACAGTTATCCGTCTTACCTCACTTCTCGCAATGACAGGATTAAAAATGACAAAGGAACAGCTTCTTACTATGAATGCACAGCTTAACAAAATCAAAAAGCCCTGATAAACCTCAACAGAATAACCTTTCCCGTTTTGTGTATGCAGACCGGGATTTTTTGTTTTTTCCTGAATCGGTGCAACAGAACACTTTATAAAAGTATCTAATAAACTACAAAAGAAGAATAAGTGACTGCAATATGAAAAAAATAATAAGTAGTCCCATCGTTTTTTTCGTGATGACCCACCGATTAAAGGAGATACCCTATGTTACCCAAGCACCCCCGTACTTACACTGCACTTTTAGCTGTTTTATTGATTGTACTTATTTTATGCTCCTGCAGCAGCAAGCAGGATACTGAAACAACAACCGATAATCAGTCCCGCACTTTATCAATTGAAGCAACAACTGTTACAAAAACAGAAGCTTTCACTGAGACGGAAACCGCCTTAACTGAAGCTTCACCCGAAAAAATCGAATATCCTTTCAAAAGCGGCTGCTTTTACTGTGTTGAAACTGACGAGCTGCTTTTTGAACATAACATCAATAAAAGAATTGCCCCTGCAAGTCTTGCAAAAATTCTCACTGCCCTTGTTGCCTACCATTTTGCAGGTCCTGAAGCTCACTTAACCGTGGGTACTGAGCTGAGCTTACTTAAGCCTCACTCAAGCCTCAGCCTTATAAGTAAAGGGCAGACCCTTACTCTTCAGGACCTTACTTACGGTTTGCTTCTTGCTTCAGGTAACGATGCTGCTTACACAATTGCAGCAGGCGTTGCTCGCTCTTTAAATGCACGTAAAAGTCTTTCCGACTCTGAGGCAGTAGCTTTCTTCGTAAAACAGATGAACAGCTTTTCAGAGCTTATAGGGATGAAAAACAGCCACTTCACTTCTCCTGACGGTTGGGACGATGAAAAGCAGTACACAACCGTAAGCGACCTGCTGACTCTTACAAAGTGCGTCGTCTACTCAGAGGCTTTGCGTGAAATTGTTTCTGCCAAGGAAAAGTACACTGTTTTTGTTACAGGCGAAAACATTACATGGAAAAACTCCAATCAGCTTCTGAATCCGGACAGTAAGCACTATAATCCTTACGCTGTGGGTATGAAAACCGGCACAACAAAAAAAGCAGGCAACTGCCTTATTGCCCTTTTTGAAAAAGACAGCAAAACCTACATCTGCATAGTAACAGGCTGCAAGACCAATGACAGCAGATACGAGGCGGCAAATAAGCTTTTCAGCAGCTACGTAAAGTAGTTTTGCCCCTTATCTTTTACTCTTAAATCTTGCTTTTTTCAGTAAACTGTGCTATCCTATTGTAGAATTAAATTAAGGATGGTGCTATCTTATGAAAGATGTTCGCTCAGCAATTTACGGCGCAGGCTCACTGGGTACCGTTCTCGGTGCCTATATAACAAAAAACGGCGGTAAAATTGACCTTATTAACCGTAACAAGGCACACGTTGCCGCACTCAGAGAAAAGGGAGCAATTATCAAGGGTACAGTTGAAATGACCGTTCCCGTAACTGCTCTTACTCCCGACGAAATGGAGGGCAAATATGACGTTATTTTCCTTATGACAAAGCAGCTTTTCAACAAGGAAGTTGTTACAATGCTTAAGGATTTCCTCACTGAAACAGGCGTAATTGTTACTCTTCAGAACGGTATTCCCGAACCCGGTATTGCTGAAATCGTTGGCAGTGAGCATACTATGGGCTGTGCTGTTGAATGGGGTGCAGCTTTGACTGCTCCCGGTGTGTGTACACTTACAAGCGAGCCCGACTCTCTCTCGTTCCATATGGGTAAAATGGAAGGTATTACAGACGAGCAGTTCAAGACAGTAAAAGAGATTCTTGAGCTTATGTGTCCCGTACACGAGGAAGAAAATCTTATCGGTGCCCGTTGGTCAAAGCTTCTTATTAACGCAACCTTCTCAGGTCTCGGCACAGTTGTTGGCGGAGTTTTCGGTGACGTTTCAGAGGATAAAGATGCAAGAAAGGTTGCTATCCGCTGTATGAAGGAATGTATCGATGTTGGCCACGCTGCAGGTGCTACTTTCGTTCCCGTTCAGGGCAAGGACATTACAAAGCTCTTCTACTATAAGGGCGCTATCAAGCGTACTATAGCAACACTTCTTATTCCTATTGCTATGAAAAAGCACCGTTCAATCGAACCCTCAATGCTTCAGGACTTAAAGAACGGCAAGCCCTGCGAGGTTGATGCAATCAACGGTGTGGTTTGCGAATGGGGCAAAAAGTGCGGCGTTCCCACTCCCATCAATGATAAGATTGTTGAAATCATCAAAAATGAGCAGGAAGGCAAGCTCAAGTGCGAAAAGTCCAACATCAGATTCTTCAATCACTTACTGTAAAAGTCAAAACAGAGTTGCAAAACGCAACTCTGTTTTTTTGTAATAAACCAAAGCTGTCACCAACAAAGGCGACAGCTTAATTTCTTATTGCGAAGCAACAAGGTTCCGGGGCACCCGACCGCAATCTCTGATTGCTCGTCGGGTCGGGTTTTTATTGCGAAGCAACAAGGTTCCGGGGCATCCGACCGCAATCTCTGATTGCTCGTCGGGTCGGGTTCTTACTTTTCGTTGATTACGGCTGCTCTCTTTTCTGCAAGCTCAACAATAAGTCTCTGCTGAAGCTCACCGTGAATGGGATAAAGCACAAATGAAAGTCCGTAAAGTCCTCTTGCAAGAGCAGGAAGCACACAGAATACTGTCCAGATACCTCTTTGTACAGCGGGGTCAGTATTGGGAATTGCGTTGCCCAGCTCGTCCTTGAGGGGTACGTAGTGAATCCATGTGAGAACCATATTTGAAAGCCAGCCTGTAATTGAGCCTGCAAGCTTTGTGAAGTAGCCCTGAACTGTTGTTACAAGAGCCTCACTTCTTACGCCGTCCTTCCATTCCATATAGTCAAGGGCGTCAGCTGTAAGAATGGGGTTACAAACCTGGATAATCTTGTTGGGAAGTCCGCAAAGAGTAAGCATAACGATAATAAAAATAAGGTTAAATATCTTATTGTCGTTGAAGTCTGCACCAAAGGGGTGATAACCCACAACGTAAAGAAGCATATAAGCAACAAAGCCGAAAAGACCTGCACCGATTGCTGTTGTTCTGGGGCCGAATTTTCTTACAAGCTTTGCAGCAAAGGGAACCATTACGTAGTTGGGAAGACCTGTGAAAATACCGCAGATACTTGCGTTTGCAAGTGAGCCTGTGTTGTTGAGCCAGAAATATGACTCCGAGTTACCGCCTACTGCCTTGAAGGAGTTAAAGAAGTCTGCAAGGATAATTGAAATAAGAGGTCTGTTCTTGAAAACAGTTTTAAATGACATCCATACGGAAACCTGCTTGATTTCCTCACGGCTTCTCATGGGTACTCTTTCACGGATATTGAAGAAGCCGAACACTGCAAACACAGCGGAGAAAATAAGCATAAACACTGCAAAGCCGCTGTAAATACCCTGCATTGAAAAAGCAGGACTTAATTTCGGCAGGAAGGTTACCATAATCGGCAGGAACGACGGCAGCCATACACCGAACAGTTCAACGAATTTCGTGGTGGTAATCAGGTTGTTTCGTTCCGTGGTATTGGGCGTTATGTTGTAAATCATAAGGTTCCAGGCATTGAAATAGCTCATGCCAAGACCGTAGATAACTGTTGCAGCTGCAAACCATGCAATTTTTCCTGAGCTTGAGGAAATTGATGGTGCACTGAAAAGCATAAGTCCGCCGAGAATCCAGATGGGAAGCGGAAGAATAAAGAACGGTCTTACACGTCCCCAACGGGTTCTTGTTCGGTCAATAATAAGACCTGAAAGTGTGTCGTCTACTGCGTCGTAGATTGTTGAAAAAAGGTTGATGTTAGCGTTTGCAGTTGTGCTCAGACCCATAAACTGAACCATAAAGAAGTCCTTGTTGGCAGTTATGAACTGGCTGAGGTTTTTCTGACCGAAGTTTACAAGCACATAAGCCGCAATTTCCTTCGGAGTCAGATATCTTTTTTTAGTATAAGCTAATTTATCGAGAATCTCGTCGTCAGACATTTTTTCAGTCTTAACTTCGTTCTCGTTAATTACTTCTGACATTTTATCACTCTTTCGTTATGTATTTTTAAAAGAAATTACTTCTTATTCTTTTTAGCAAGTGCTTCTTTAGCTTTTCTTACTTTTTCAGCCTGCTCTTCTTCAGCACGTTTTTCAGCTTCGAGCTTCTGCTGTTCTTTTCTGATTCTTGCCTGCACTTCTTTTTCTTCCTTGAGTATTACCTTTTGGAGTCTTTCGTTTTCAAGCTGTTCTTCGCTCTTTACGTCTGCTCTTGAAACAAGGAAGTTTCCGACAAAAGCAACAAGGTTAAGTGCCATATATACAAAGATACCCCACATTACGCCTGCAGTTGCGTTTTCAAAGGTAAGCTCTGCAATCGTAAAGGGCTCCGTACCGATTTTGCCGCCGATTGATGAAAACAGGAATACTGCAACACCTGTGAAAACAAGCCCGATTATATCCCCTATCCACATAGCCTTTGTCTTTGGCTTTTTAAAGGTAATAAAAATAAGGAAAAACGCAACAACAAGGGTAACAATACTTAAAAGTACAAAAAGTAAACCGAGTATTGTAAATGAAACGGGACCTGAAAAGCCCTCAGCACTCATCGTACCGATAATACCGCCTAAGTCCTTAAACAGCATTCCGAAGAATTTGATTGTGCTTGTACCCTCTGTAAAAAGTCCGAGAAGGTCAAAATTGAGAGCTGCTGTATCGCTTGCAATTCTTGCCCAGGGTACGATTACACCGATAATGGGAATAAAGGACATAACGATTCTCAGAATTCTCAGCCTTGTGCCGAAAACGGAATATTTGAGCATATTAAGTGTTTTATAAAAAGCTCCGAATTTCTCCTCTGCTTTTTTGTTGTCTTCTTCAAGACGGGCTTCCCAGTTGAAATTGGGAATACTTACACCGCAGGCAGAACAGTCAGCCTTAAGGTTGTACCATTTTATCTCCTGTCCGCAGTTAGGACATTTGCTTGCCATTTAAACACCCTTTCTGTTTTATAATCCTTAATATTTTACCATTTAGAGCGAGCTTTTGTCAATTGAAACAAAGCTTAGATAGTATTTTCCCTTGTTAGAAAGATACGTGATTTTATTGTGCAACTTGCCCAAAGTTGACAAAGGCTTTTATAGTTGTTATAATTTAAGCACATTATTTCTGAGGTGAAAAACATGAAAAACAGACTTATTATCTTTGACTGCTTCGGTGTGATTTTTGACGAGGTCGCACCTGTTTTTATAAGAAAATATGTTCCCTTGAATGAAGCTGACGAGCTTAAGGAAAAGCTTTTTGTACCTGCTGATATGGGTGAAGTGACCTATGATGAGCTGCTTACAAATATGGCAAAGGCACTGAAGCTTGACAAGGAAGAAATGATAAAGGAATGGGAAAGCCTTTTCAGACCCCGAGAAGAAACTGTAGCTTTCATAAAAGAGCTTAAAGGAAAGGCCGACCTCGCCCTTTTATCCAACGCACCTTTAGGTGTAATTGAAAATCAGTTCTCAAAGCACAACCTGTTCCCTCTTTTTGACAAGGTGTTCGTTTCCTGTAACCTTAAAATGGCAAAGCCCGACCCTAAGATTTATCTTCACTGTGTAAGCAGCTTCAATAAGGTTTACGAAGAGATTTATATGATTGACGACAATATCAATAATTTAAGCTTTCTTCCCGAAATCGGTATTACGCCCGTTCACTTCAAAGAAGTAACGGATCTTGAATTTTTACTTGATGACAAGACTGGTGAATAAAAGCCTACCAAAAACACTGCTCCTTACGTTGGTATAATAAACATCATTCACAACTACAAAAATCGCACAAAGCATCTGACTTTGTGCGATTCTTTTATTTTATATGTGTTAAAAAAATCAATAAGCAATTCCCTTGCTGTCAAGATATTCCTCGAGACAAAGTCCGCTGTTTTTTATATCCTCGGCATATTCAACACCTACAAAGCGCCAGTGCCAGGGTTCGGGAACAATTCCCGTAATATCCTGCTTATCCGCAGTGTAACGGAGAATAAAGCCGTATTTATGAGCGTTTTCGGTAAGCCATTTATACTCTTTTGTGTTGGCAAAATCGTCTCTTGTGTTGCAGATATCCATAGCAAGGCCAAGGTTATGCTCACTTGTTCCAGGCGGAAGAATTACCGTTGCAGCTTTTTTTGCTGCGTCCTCCTCGTTAAGGTTATACTGACTCATATACTGCTTTGTAAGATTGATATAGTTATTTCTCTGTCTTTCATAAGAACGGTAGCCTGAATAGGGAGTGAGGATTATTCCGTCATTTTTTGCAGCAGTGTACATCTCTTCATAAAAAGGAGTTACCCCCTCTTCCATATAGTAGCCTGTGTCAAATATTTCACTGAGAATTGGCTTGTAATTTTCCGTCATAGCTCTTTTTGCATTGACTACAACAAGATAGGGATTATCCGCTGTGGGATCGACGGTTATTCTGTCCTTTGCAAGGGGGTCTATAAAATCCGTTTTATCTGTCACCTTGTTTTCCGAAAGGTACTGAGTTGAAATATAAAACTCCTTACCGCCGTATTTTACTGCACTCCAGCCGTTATCAAGATGTTTTATAAGCTCAATGCTTTCACCGATGGAAAGTGAACCCACTATTTCGCAGTCAGTATTCGGCTGTTCACGCACATTTACATTGGCAGTTGCATAAAGGGTTTTGCCTTTTTCTGTGGTTGCTTCTTCGGTTGTAGGTGCTTCAGTTGTGGTAACTTCCTTAGTTGTTGTGATTACAGTCGGTTCTGTATCGCCAAAGGGATCAACCTCGTCTTTTCCGCAACAGGCAAAAGTGAAAAGTATTATAATCAGCAGAAAAACTGCAATAAATTTTTTATGTTTCATTCTATACACGTATAATTAAACCATCTCGAAAGGGGTGGTTTTAATTATTCTCCTTTCTTTAAATTTTTGGTTATATTTGCAGGAGTAGCTACCTGCGATATAATTAAGACAAGCACTGTGGATTTGTATCTATTTTATTACAGCTC
>JBGVGM010000079.1:0-22640 GCA_045121655.1 Acutalibacteraceae bacterium
GGGGGCGGCCCCCCCCCCGTACCTTACGGTAAGGCTCTTTTTTACTTGTAAAGATTTGGCAGGTCGCACTTATTTATATCCCACTTGCTTCCGATGAGAATACTTTCCACTGCACCGTAAAGCCCTCTTGTCAGTTCAACATCTTTAATTTTAAGGGGAATTGCCATAAAGCTCATAACAATACGGTAATAGGAGCTTCCTTTCGGGTGTCTGACAGTACTTCCGTCAAGAGCAGAAAGGAAAATTTCATAAGCAAAGTCCATTACATTTTTGTGCTTAAATTCTTCAATGAGGCTCTTTTCAAATAGCTTGCCCATACCGAAAAGCTTCAACTTTTTGTAGCCCTCACCTACAGTGAAGCCCTTGACATATTTTATCATGGGGTGGGCAATAATGTAAAGAAGCGCAGATTTGTCCTGAGGGATACCGAGCGCGGAAAGCCTGTCGCAGAATTCGTCCTTGCCTTTTTCGGCGGCGTTGAAAATATGGTCAACGAGCATAAGCGAATGTTTTTTAGTGTAGCTGAGAGTATCGTATGACATACCCTTGTAGGTGAACTTGTCGGGATGCTGAGTTTCAATGTGCATTCTGTCGTCGGTTATCTCAACCTCTATAATAGGGGAGGGGTAACCAACAAGAGAGCCAACGTTTATTTCGTAAATGGTGTTACCCTTAGGTGATGTGAAAGAGTTAATGTGCTGAATGTGGGAGTGGCCTACGAAAATATATCTGAGGCCTGCATCTGCAAGACGTGAAGCCACCTTTTCTTTGTCGCCAACGCAGGTGCTTCCCTTGGCCAGCATTGGATGAATGTGAGCCATAATAAGGTGGTGCTGAGCGCCGATTAAGAATTTTCCTTCTTCTCTTGCCTTTTTTATTTCGTTTTCAATCCAGTCAAAATGGTCGTCTTTGTAGCCGGCTCTGCCTTTTCCATTCTGGTCGTCATTGAGGCATAAAAGACGGACATTTTCGCCTACATCAACAGTATAAGAGCAGGTGCCGAGGTGGGTGATGAATTCGCTTTTTGCTTCCTCGGGTCCGAAGTCCTTATAAAAATCTCTAAGGTCTTCGTGCTTCATTACGGGAACATCGTGAAAGGTTGAAGCACCCTCAAAACGTCGGGGATTTTTATCGCAGCACCAGTCGTGAGTTGCCGCAATAACATAAACAGGCTTGCGCTTTTTTAATTCGTAAAGCTTTTCTCTCACTTCCTTATGGGAAACGATTTCGCCGTTGTTTGTAATATCACCGAGAATAACAACTGCCTCAGTGTCACTTTCTGCAATCTTTTTAAAGGCGGAATCAATAATAGCTCCTGTTTCACCGAGACACTTCTGGTCGGAGCCGCTTCTTAGTTCATAAGCTCTGCCGGTTGTGCCCAGTGTTTCAGAGTAGTGGTGCAAGTCCGCAATAAAGGTAAGCTTCATAATTTATACCTCGCTTAAGTTTTATATGTTAATTTTATAATCACAAAGAATCTTTGTCAATAAATAATACGCTTCTTACTTTAAAGAATAATTAATTTTAAGAAAACATTGACCTTTCTTTACACGTGTAGTATAATATTAAGCTGTAGATTTGCTACAGAATAAAATTTTAAACCCGAAAGGAGAAATATCCGAGATGGATGACCCTGGAAGTATTATCTTTCAAATTGTTTTACTGTTCGTACTTATTTTAGTTAACGCCTTTTTCGCAATGAGCGAAATTGCAATTATTTCTCTTAACGACAACATGGTTGAGAAAATGGCTGAGGAAGGCAACAAAAAGGCAAAGCAGATTATGAAGCTTACTGAAAACCCCAGTAACTTCCTTTCTACAATTCAGATTGGTGTAACCCTTGCAGGCTTCCTTACTTCTGCAAGTGCGTCAACAACCTTTGCCGATATGCTTACCGATGCCGTTATGGCAAAATTCCCCACAGCACCCGTCGGAATAATAAACGGTGTTTCCGTTGTGCTTATTACGGTGATTATGTCTTACTTCTCACTTGTTCTCGGTGAGCTTGCTCCGAAGAGAATGGCTATGCAGAAGCCCGAGGCTATTGCATATAAGGTTGTGCCGGTGCTTCTTGTTGTAAAGAAGTTTACCTCACCCTTTGTAAAAATTCTCTCTCTTTCAACTAACGCAGTTGTACGCCTTTTCGGCTTTGACCCCAACGCTGACGAGGAAAGTGTAACTGAGGAAGAAATCAGAATGATGGTTGACGTTGGCGAGGAAAAAGGCGTAATTGAAAACCTTCAGAAGGAAATGATAAACAATATCTTCGAGTTTGACGATATTGACGTTTCCGACATAATGACTCACAGAACAGATATGGTCGCTGTTGAGGATACAGACACCCTTAAGGATGTTGTTGAACTTTCAATCGAGCACGGTTATTCACGAATCCCCGTTTACCACGAGGACCAGGACAACATCATCGGTATTGTATACATCAAGGATCTTCTCAAGTATATTTCTTCGGACAACTTCCCCGAAAGTGACAGCCCGAGAGAATATATGCGAGACGCTTATTACGTACCGTTCAGCAAGAGCTGCGGTAGCCTTTTCGATGAAATGACCGAAAAGAGAGTGCAGATGGCAGTTGTTGTTGACGAGTACGGCGGCACTGCAGGTATTGTAACGCTTGAGGACCTTATTGAAGCTATCGTAGGTAATATTCAGGATGAATACGATAACGAGGAAGAGGAAATTGTTGAAGAGAGTGAAAACGTCTTCACAATTGACGGTACCGCATACATTGAAGAGGTCAACGAGCTTGTTGGTGACATTATCCCTGAGGGCGATTATGATACTCTCGGTGGTTTCCTTATCAGCAGTCTCGGCTTCCTTCCTAAAAACGAGGACAAAAACGAAATTCAGTATGAAAACCTGAAGTTTACAATTCTCAACGTTGATGAACGCCGTATAGGCAAAGTCAGAGTTGAAATTGAACCCAGAGAAGAAATTGAAAACGAATAATCACAGACAGTCGCTGACGTAAGGTTGGCGGCTGTTTAAATTTATGACAGTGTGTAAATTGACATTTGTCTTTTTGAATAGTATAATCCTATGTGAGAGAGTATTCCTAAGGGGAAAGGAAGGTTGATAATTCTCGGTGAGCAGCGTTAAAAATTTAACAGCCAGCGAAAAAATACAGAATGCCTTAGTGGAGTGTCTCAAGGAAAAAACAAAGCTTGACGATCTGACTGTTGCCGAGCTTTCAAAAAGAGCCGGCGTAGGTAAAAGCACCTTCTACCGTCACTATAAAGACATATATGATGTATATGAGCAGCTTATTGACGGCTTTATGGAAAGATGTGAAAGCCTGATAATGAAAGTCTTTTTTGAAAAGAGCCTTACTGTTAAGGAAGCTGTTTGGATTTTTATGAAAAGCGGAACAAAAAGAGATAATGAGTTATTCTATGCCAGAGATGCTATTCTTATAAACCATTCAATAGAGAATGAAAACGCAAAAGTAATTGATATGCTTTACGATAAGGCCTACGACATTGTTGTCAAGATTTCAAAGCGAATCGGTGCTGATGATGAGGCAGCTCATTTCGGTGCAACCTTCTTTCTGAACGGTAATATTGTTCCTATTTTGTCGAATCTTCATATAAACGGTAAGCTCAACCTGAAAACAATTCTCATAACATTTGATTTATTTGAAATGGAGGTGGAAGCATGGAAAAATCAGAAGCAAATGAAATTCTGAACACCAAAACCCACCGCCGCCTCAGAAAGGCATATTGCCGTCTTATAGGAAAGATAGGTGCAGAGAAAATCACAGTCAGCTCTCTTACTGAAGAGGCTGATGTTTCAAGAGCAACCTTTTATACTTACTTCCAGAATATTGAGGAGTTCAAGGATTACGCCTTGCGTTATATAACTGCTCTTTTTATAAAACAGATAGGCATTTTTTTATTAGCCGGAAAGCAAGGAGCCAAGGAAGCCTGCAGAAGAAGAAATCTTATTTTTAACGATGATGATTTTGAGCTGTTTTGCTGCCTTTTTGAAAATGAAAAAGGCTTAGGATACGATGAGAGTGTTTTAAGTTTTGCGTTTAAAAACTATGTTGACAATCTGGGCTCTTATTTCAGTGAAAAATTCATAAAGAAAAACCACGATCGCCTTGACTTATTTTATATCGGTTATGCTGCTGTGATGAGAGTAGACTTTCTCGACTATCACTCCGATAAGGTTTACAGAGATGTTATGAGGACAATTCACATCTGGGAGAACCTTTTTCCGAATGGTAAGTAATAAACTTAATTTTTTTAATATTTGTTTAAAACATGTGGGACAAAACCCTTTTAACTGTCAAGTTTTTGACGGTTAATGGGGTTTTGTTTCTTGTAAACTGAAAATTTTGGTAATATAATCTTATCGAAAGGGTCGCTAATGACCAAAAAATTTTTAAGGAGGAACAAATCATGAAAAAAACTTTAGCAATCATCCTTTCAATCATTATGCTTATCGGTGTAATGCCCTTCGCTTCATTTGCGGCTGAGCCTGCTTATGACAGAGCAGCAGTTGCCGCTAACGACGAGGCTTACATTGCAGACATGACAGCAGAACAGATGGCTTCTGTTATCCTTGATTGGGTTGACAGAGAAATCGCAAAGTATTCAGCTGAAATTGAAGATGATATCGTTGCAGGCGTTATCGCTAACGGCGGCTTTGATGAATTCGAAGCTTTCCTTGGTGAAGACGGCGTAGAAAACCTTGTTGCAGCTAATATGCCTGAAATCAATTCACTTGACGCTGTAATCGGCTACAAGTCATACCTCGCTGAACTCGGCGGTGACTTCGCTAACCTTGACGCTACAGCACTTAAGACACGCGCAGAAGCAGGCTCAGCTCTCGGCTTCATTTACGGTGTATTTGAGTTCATGGCAACAAACAGCGAAACCTTCGGTAAGGTTTTCCGTTGGGATGAAGAAGTATTTGACTACGGTAAGGTAGGCGACTACATCGAAACACTTAACGGTACTGACGAACAGGAAATCTATGATTTCTATATGAACTACCTTGTTGGTAACGACATTCAGGCTAAGTTCACAAAGTGGGTTGCAGACCAGATGGGTTACACACCTGAAACTGCAGACGAAACATTCGACGATACTCTTAACAACGGTATCCTTGGTTGGTTCGTAGGTCTTTGCGAAAAGAACGGCATCCTCTCAGCAGATGCTATCGCAGAACTCAAGACATACGACCTTCGTACAACAGACATCTACACACTCGTTAAAAACTTTGTAGCTCTTGCAGAAGCAGACAACGAAGTTGAGATTAACACTTACTACAACTACCTTCTTGACACAGTAGTTCGTACACTTCTCAAGACAGCTCTCGGCCAGAAGGCAGTAGTTGGTGCAGACGTAGCAGTTCCTGCTTCATTTGCAGATACTTACACTGACCTCGCTCTTCTCGCTGAAATTTCAGGCGGCCAGGTTTACTATCAGGATGCTGACAAGAACTACTATCAGGTAACACTTGCAGCGGATGCAGAAGGCAACTACACAACAACAGCTAACGCTCTTACCTGGAACAAGACAATCGACCTTGAAACTCTTGAACTTCCCGTTGCAAAGATTCTCACAGGTGCAGACTTCGGCACAGTTGTTGCTGAATACACACCCACTTCAAAGGAAGCTATCAGCGTCAATCTTTATACAAGCCAGAAGAATCAGGATCTCATGAAGGATGCACTTACAACTTCCGGAGAACTCATCAAATTCGCAGGCACAGAAGTCCCCGCTGATTACGCTGATCTTATGGTAGCAGACAATGCAAAGGATCTCGTTGACGCTTTCGGTCTTGAAGTTGTTATGGGTAAAGAAGTAATTTCCGAACTCAAGCTCACAATGGCTGAAATCGAAGAAACAGCAGAAGCAGCAGCTCTTGAATTAGCAAACAATTATCTTGCAACTCTTAAAGAAGCAAATAAAGACACAGTGATCACAGTTCCTGTTATTGGTACAAAAATCAGCATTGCTGACGAGCTTGCAAATGTTAAGATTGACAGTGTTGATGTTACTCTTACTTATGCTGGCTGGGCAACAGCAGACGAATTTATTTGTCAGGTAACAGCAGGTGCAACTGCATCAGTTTCAGGTCTCAGCAGTTTGGCACAGACAGGTCTCAACCTCCTTGGCATTGATCTTGATGCAAAGATTGCTGAAATAGTTGCAAACACAATCGATAACCCCGTTATTACAATCGTTGTCGACGGTCTCTCAGGCGACCTTGACCTTGAAGATGCAAAGGCTCTCCTTGACTTCATCGACACAGATTTTGTTATCGACGAAACAATCGTTGATTTCGCAGGCAACTACGAAGCAAACAATGGTGTTGTAGGTCAGGCTAACAACATTCTTGTTAAGCTTGTAAATATGCTCGCTGCTCCCGCAGGCGAAGCCAAGCTTAATCTCACAGCCGGCAACAACGACAACTTTACAGCAAACCTTCAGAAGATTTGCGACACTGTAAACGATGTAATGGCAGCAGCTGAAGATGTTATGAACAACGAAGGTCTTCAGGATATCATTAAGGAATTTGACATCGACCTTTCAGCTCTTCTTGGCAACTTCGATCTCGACATTCTCTACGCTATCGACTTCTCATCAGTAGAAGCTCTTTGGGTATCAGTTATCACTCTTGGTCTTGACATTATCGATACAGGTGATAATGCACTCATCGCAGATATCCACACTCTTATCGGCGACCTCGAAAACCTTGACGCTATGGCAGTTGCAGTAGCTGACTACGCTCTCGGTAAGTGCATCCCCGCTCTCAATGAGGCAGTTAAAGAAGCAGGCTTCGACTTTGCTCTTACAGTTCCCGCTAAGTCAGACGCAGCAGCAGTTGCAGACGGCGAAGGCAAAGACATCATTATGACAAAGCTTGTTGACGTTGTTTACGAAGCAGCAGTTAAGGGTGTTGCACTCGTTAATTCAATCGCTAACGATGCACTTGCTACAATCGCTACAGAAACAGGTGTCGAAATGCCCACAGTAGCATTCGAGCTTAAGGTTGAAAAGGGCGCAGATTGGGAAGCTACTCTCGCAGCTCTTGTTGACAGAGTATACGGTCTTGCAGACGGCATCATCCTTGCTTGTGCTGAACAGCCCGCTGACACAATCGACGCTATCTCCAAGGTAGCTAACGCAATCCTTCCTCTCGGCTCACTTGCTTCAAACTGCGCTGGTAACGGCTATGCATTTGACATCAACAAAGTAATGGGCTTCCTCTTCGACGACGGTCTTGAAGGCGACCTTGACGGCTTCCTTCGTCTCTTCGAAACAAAGGAAAAGACAGAAGACGTTGCAGCTGACGTTTCAGTAACAGAAGCTCTCATCAACGCTTCAGAACACATCGTTGACGCATTCTTCCCCGACACAGTTAAGTCAGAACTCTATGTTGATAATTATGCAACAGGTAAGTTCACAGAAATCACTGTTCAGGAATACTTCACAAGCGCTGAAAACGATGCAGTTATCGCTTCCAACAATATGGATTCACTTAACGCTCTTAAGGCTGACCTCGTTCCCGCAGCTCTTAATCTCGTAAGAGAAGCAGGCGTTCTTCCCTTCTTCGCTAAGTGCGATAAGGACCACACAGCAGCAGACCTTGAAACAGTACTTGTTCCCGGTACAGCTGCAACATGTACAGAAGCAGGCGTTGAAGATACAGTTAAGTGCGCAGAATGCGGTTATGTAGTATCAGGCGGCGGTGTAATCGATGCTCTCGGCCACGACTACAAGGTTGCTACAGAAGATTCAACCTGTACAAAGACAGGTACAAAGACAACTACATGCTCAAGATGCGATTATGAAAAGGTTGAAACAATAGCTGTTAAGGCTCACTCCTACGGCGCTTGGAAGGTTACTAAGGCTGCTACCTGTGTAGATAAGGGTACAGAAACAAGAACCTGCTCATGCGGTAAGGTTGAAACAAGAGAAATCAACGCAACAGGCAACCACACCGACGCTAACGGCGACGAAGCTTGTGACGTTTGCGGCAAGAGCCTTGCAGACAACAGCTTCTTCGGCAAGATCAAGGCATTCTTCCAGAGAATTATTGATTGGTTCAAGAACCTCTTTAAGTTCTAAGTTTTATCATCGACATTATGTCTCCTGATTAAATATGTGTATTAAGGGCTCAATGATTACCTTCTCTCTCTTTTCATAATCTTGGCCCCATATACAAGCAAGGGCATCGCTTCGGCGGTGCTCTTGTTTTTCATGCAATAAAAAAAGGCACGGATTTCCGCGCCTTTTTAAGTTGTATTTACTTGTTATTTAAGCGGTAAAGATACAGTGAATCTGGTGCCTACATCAATTTCACTTTCAACGGCGATATATCCGCCGGTTATGTCAATAACTCTTTTTACAAGAGCAAGACCTAAGCCGTTACCCTGAGTTGAACGTGAGGTGTCGCCCTGATAGAACTTCTGAAAAATGTGTTTGCTTGTTTCTTCGCTCATACCGCAGCCTGTGTCTGAAACCGTGACAACTGCCTGATTTCCCTGCTTATAGAGAGCAAGAACAATTCTGCCATTATCTCTGTTAAACTTGATAGCGTTTGAAAAAAGATTGTGCCATACGTGCATCAGCAGGTCGTAGTCCGCTTTTATAATGAGGTCTTCATCTAGATGCAGTTCAATGTCAATGTTTTTCTTTTCAAACTCGTTCTCATAAACCAGCATACATTCGCAAATCTGTTCACTTAAGTTAAAAGGCTTCGTTTCGGGGAAAATCTGCTGATTTTCAAGCTTGTTAAGCTTCAGTATGTTTGATACAAGCTCTGAAAGATTCTTAGAAGTCTCACAAAGCACCTTTGCATATTCCTGACGTTTTTCTTCGTCCAAATCAGGCTCCTGAATCATTGTTGCGTAGTTCTGAATAACGGAAAGGGGAGTTTTGAACTCGTGGGAAACGTCAGCGATAAAGTCGTTTTTCATGGTTGCGTTTCCGTCAAGCTCCTCCGCCATTTTGTTGAAGTCCTCCATAATAACGTCAAGCTCGTTACGAAAACCACGTCTGTGTATAGGCTTGAGACGGACCTTGAAGTTACCGTTTGTAATTTCGCGGGTGGCATCAAGAATTTTTTCAAGGGGATTACCGAAGTTGATTCTTCTTCTGATGCTGTCGATTATTGCAAAGGTCAGACAAAGAAAGAGGATGTTGAAAAAGGTGCTGATAGCTCTTTGCTTGATTGTGTCAACAGGAATGTAAACATTTTCAGCAAACCACGATGGATTAATAAACAGCAGAAAACTTACTGTTACAACGAAGCCAACAACACAAAAAGCGAAAATAAAACGCTTGAACGAAAAAAGACTATACTTTATTCGTTTGTCATTTCTTTTGCGTCTCATTTGAGCACCGCCTTGTAGCCCAGACCGTGAACGGTTACAATTTCAAAATCCTCACAGGAGGAGAACTTGTCTCTCAGCTTTGCCATATAAACGTCAACTGTTCTGGGTCCTGAGGAAGTGTCTGTATCCCAGAATTCTTCCATAAGCTGTGAACGTGTAAAGGTCTTTTTGGGGTAGGATAGAAGCTTATAGAGTATGTTGAACTCTCTTGCGGTCATATGTATTTCGTTACCGTCGATTTTTGTCGTGCGTTCGGTAATATCCATAGTAAGTAAACCGACGGTGAGCTTTTTGTTTGAAGCAATCTTAGCGCGTCTTAAAAGTGCTTCGATTCTTAAAAGAAGCTCTTCAAGGTCAATAGGCTTAATCATATAATCGTCAATGCCTGCCTGAAAGCCCTTACGTTTTGTTGCAAAATCGTCTCTTGCAGTCATAAAGAGAATGGGGATTTCACTGTCAAGACTACGGATTGTTTTTGCAAGTTCAATTCCGTCAGTGCCGGGCATCATAATGTCGGAAATAATAAGGTCATACTTGTTTCCGTAAATAGATTCAAAAGCATCTGCAGCGTTCAGAACTCCGTGAGCATTGTAACCGAAACGGTTGAGGTAGGAGCAAACACTTTTGTTTAAATCTCTGTCATCTTCAACAACAAGAATTTTGAACATATAATTATACCTCCCTTAGGATTGTTTTTCAGTATTATAACATGCCATTGTTAATATTTTGTTGTAGTTTGGGATTAAATAACTGTCAAATACAGACCCTTTAGCAGCTTCAGCGACAGAAAGGTCTTAAAGTTGTCATTCTGATTTAAGCAGGGGCGCCCATAGGGTGTCCGATTAAAAATTACGATTTACCCTTAATAAACAAGCTTACTTTGTGGAAGACATCTTTATACTTCTCTCTTCACACTCCACACTAAAAAAGAACCACCGTAAAGCTACGATGGTTCCGTAAATATCAGTTTTCAGCACTTGCTCTTCTTATGTAGTTCTTAAAGAACACAAGACCGTTTTCCATACAGGAAATGGGAAGTCTTTCATTTGTACCGTGAGCACAACGAAGAAGAGATATTTCAAGAGCAAAGGGAGCAAATCTGTTGATGTTTTCGCAGATAGGCTCATAGTGATAAGCATCAGTACCACCCATTACAAGATAAGGAGCAACAATTGACTGAGGAATAACTGCCTTGCAAAGCTCTTCGATAATTTTAAAGCTTCTTGAATCTGTGGGTGAAAATTTTGAAGCCTCCTTGGCGTTGAGAACATTGATTTCAATGTCCTTATTTTTAACAACCTTTCTGATATGTGCGACAAGGTCATCCTTGGTTGTGCCCGGCATAGCTCTGAAGTTTATTGTTGCAGAAGCACGCTGGGGAAGAACATTGGCTGCAGGACTGCCCTGAGCCATAGTTACGGCTGTTGTTGTTCTTACAAGGCAGGCAGCAAAGGGAATCTGCTTGCATACCTCAAGAAGTGCAGGGCGAAGCAGAGGTGCGTTGCAGGTAATAAGTCTTACAGGGTATGTAAATTCTCTTGCAACGGAGTCGATAAGAGATTTCATATTTTCATTGAAGGAAGCCTTAAATTGGTTTGCTTCAATTGCTCTGATTGCCTCAGCCAGCTCACCGAGTGCTGAATGTACGGGAGGCTGAGATGAGTGACCACCCTTTGCGTTGCACACAATTTCAATATCTGCATAGCCCTTTTCGGCAACACCAACACCTGCAAGAACCTTGTTGTTGAGAACACCGGGGATATTAAGAGGTATAAATGCACCACCCTCGTCAAGAACACAGTCAAGCATTATGCCTCTGTCCTTAAGCGTTGTCATAAGATCAAGTGCGCCGTTCTGGTCGTTTGCAACAACCTCTTCGTTGTCACCGAAAAGAAGATAAACATCTCTTTCGGGCTGAAATCCGTCTTCAAGAAGGGCTTCAACTGCTTCCATAACAGCGATGAGGTGATTTTTCATATCAACTGTACCACGGCCCCATACAAATTCACCGTCGTCATAGCCTTCAAAAGCACCGTGTTCCCAATCCTGCTCTGTGCCGGCTGAAACGGGAACTACATCCTGATGTGAAAGAAGAGCAATAGGCTTAAGGTCGCTTCTTGTTCCTTTCCAGCAGTAAAGGAGGTTTGCAGGAGGAATAACTTCCTTAGTGAGTTTTTCTGCTATAAGGGGATACGCCTCGTCAAGGAACTTGTGGAATTTTTTGAATTCGTTCCAGTCCACTCTGTCAGTTTCTCTATAGGAGATAGTTTTGAACTGAACTGCTTTTGAAAGATTTTTGCGGTATCTTTCAACGTCAACCTTTTCCTCAGGAATGGGCTTGATGTCAGTCTTTTTGGGACGGAAAACTGCTGCGTGAACAGCGTTTGCCGCTGCAGCTGCGCCTAAAGCTGCAAGAGCTACTTTTGATTTCTTCATACTTTTTAGCCTCTTTTCAAAATATTTCCTTTCAATTATATACTCCTTCTACAAAAAATTCAATAGCCGAAGGGTAAAATTAATATGAGATTTATCTGTTGACAATAATGCTGTTTGAATGTAAAATAAGATAGCAGAAATATTATAATCCGGAGGTAAGTTATGAACGATATAAATAAGCTTTATTCCCTTTGGAAGGAAAAAGCAGTTCTCGACAAGGACCTTATTGAAGAACTCGCTTCAATTGAAGGCAAGGAAAGCGAAATTGAGGACAGATTCTACCAGAGTCTCACATTCGGAACAGCAGGACTCCGTGGTGTAATCGGTGCCGGCACAAACAGAATGAACGTTTACACCGTAAATCAGGCAACCCAGGGACTTGCAACCTTCCTTCTTGAAGAATACGAAAACCCCTCTGTTGCAATAGCATACGATTCAAGAATCAAGTCTGACCTTTTTGCAAAAAGTGCTGCTTCAGTGCTTGCCGCAAACGGAATAAAGGTCTGGTTTTATAAAGAACTTGTTCCAACACCGATGCTATCCTTTGCAGTAAGAAAGCTTCAGTGTAAGGGCGGAATTATCCTTACAGCAAGTCACAACCCTGCGGAATATAACGGCTATAAATGCTATGACCCCGAGGGCTATCAGATGACCGACGAGGCAGCTGAAAAGACTTACGGCTTCATTCAGAAAACAGATATGTTTGCTGATGTTAAGACAATGGACTTTGATGAAGGAATAAAAAGCGGTATAATCGAATTCATTCCCGATGAGGTTTACGAAGATTTTTATAAGAGAGTGGAAAGCTGCTGTCTCAGCCTTGAAGAGTGCAGAAACAGCGGACTTAAGCTGATTTATACTCCGCTTAACGGCACGGGTAATATCCCCGTAAGACGTGTGCTTTCCGATATAGGCATAAAAGATGTACGAGTAGTTAAGGAGCAGGAAAATCCTGACGGAAACTTCCCCACCTGTCCTTATCCCAACCCCGAAATCAGACAGGTGTTTGAATGCGGTCTTAAAATGGCTGAAGAGGAAAGCTGTGACTTGCTTCTTGCAACTGACCCCGACTGCGACAGAGTTGGTATCGCAGTGAATACCGGTGACGGCTACAAGCTTATGACAGGTAACGAGGTAGGCGTGCTTTTAGCTGAGTATCTTCTTTCAAGAAGAAAAGAGCTTGGAATTCTTCCTGAAAACCCTGTTGTGGTAAAATCCTTTGTTACAACAAGCCTTGTTGATGCCGTTGCAAAGAAATACGGTGCAACAGTAAAGAGCCTTCTTACCGGCTTCAAGTATATAGGCGAATTCATCACAAAGCTTGAAGCAAAAGGCGAAGAAGACAGATTTATTGTAGGTATGGAGGAAAGCTACGGCTATCTTTCAGGTATCCATGCAAGAGATAAGGATGCTGTTGTTGCCTGTGCACTTATCTGTGAAATGGCGGCTTATTATAAATCAAGAGGCAAGAGCCTTTACGAGGTTATGGAAGGTCTTTACGAGGAACACGGAATGTACCTCAATGCTCTTGATAATTACGCTTTCAAGGGCTCATCAGGTATGGTTAAAATGGGCGAGATTATGGAAGGTCTCAGAAATAATCCGCCAAAGAGCATTTCAGGAATGAAGGTTCTTGCAGTGTCCGATTACAAAAAGGGCGAAAGAATCTGCAACGCAACAGGAGAGAAAACCGTAATCGACCTTCCCTCATCAAACGTTCTTTATTACGAGCTCGAAAATTCCTGCGGTGTAATCGTAAGACCCAGCGGTACAGAGCCGAAAATCAAGATTTACTATACTGCTTGTGCAAAGACAAGAGCCGAAGCGGAAAAAATCAAGGACGCTATGAGCAGTGATATGAAAAAGTACATGGAATAAAAGGTGGTAAAAAATTATGATGTCTAAAAAGATGATAAAAATAATATGTATAGTCATGGCAGGACTTATGGTGCTCAGCGTATTTGCAGTATGCCTTCAGGTGTTTGCACTTGAGGTGGGTGAAATGACCTACGTGCCCGTAACCGGTGACAACGACGGCGATTACATTATCCCTGCAGCAATTGCAGTTATAGCTGTTCTTGCAGTTGGAATCTGTCTTGTACTGCCAAAGCTTAAAAAGAAATAAGCAAAAAACGATACAAATAAAGAAAAAAAGTGTCTCAATGCATAAAAAAAGTGCAGAACAGACACTTTTTTTGTTGCTTTTTCCATTTTAGTGTGATAGTATAGAGTTTGTGAAAAAAGCTTTGTATTTCTATACGGAGCATATTTAAAAGGAGATGTTTTTATGAAAAAAATTGTGGCTTTACTGCTGTCTGTGATAATGATTTTTTCAGTATTCGCAGTTTCAGCTTCAGCAGTGAAGGAAGAAAACGAATGGAAGAAGTATCCGTTGATTCTTGTTCCGGGCTACACCTCAACAAACCTTTATAAGCTTGACGAAAACGGAAACAAGGTTATGGTATGGGGCGACATTCTCGGTCTTATCGGCGGAGGTCTCGGCGTTGAAAGTCTCGGTCTTCTCGAACAGCTTGCAAAGAGCCTTAAGGAAAACGATTCCTCTTACTTCTCAAAGAGAATCGGTGAAGGCTTCAACAGAATTTTCGGTGACCTTGCCTGCAACAGCGACGGAACATCAACAGTTCCTCTTTATCCTTATGTTGACACAGCAGAGGAAAACAACTACGCAAATCTCAGAGCTACCTATCCCGAGGGAGAGTATCAGCCTGAACCTGTTTTTGCTGAGCTCTTTGCAGAGAAAATCGGCTATGAAAATATTTACGCTTTCTCCTGCGACTTCAGAATGGGTGCAATTGAAATTTCCGACAAGCTCAAGGGCTATATCGACGAAGTTCTCGAGCACACAAATAAAGACCGTGCAGAAAAAGACAAGGTAGACAAGGTAAACATCTACGCAATTTCACACGGCGGTCAGATTTCAGGTACATATCTTGCACGTTACGGCCATGAAGGCAAGGTAAACAAGGCGGTTCTTACTGTTCCTGCTCTCGGCGGTGCTCAGATTGCGTACGACCTTTACAATGCAGAAACAAGCTTTGATGCAGTTGAGCTGATTGCATTCCTTGAGCACGGTATGATGTTTGAGGACGATTACCATCAGCTTGTTGACACAATCGACCTTGGAATCGGTGACTCACTTGTAGACGGATTCTTCCCGGTTGCTCTGGAAACAATCAAGTACTGGGGCAGTATCTGGGACTTTATGCCCTTGAAGCACTATGAAGAAATGAAAGCAAAGCACCTTGACCCCGTTAAGGACGCTGAATTCATCAAGAAAACCGACAAGATGCACTACGAAGTAATGTCACCCGACGGTAAGGACTACTTCGGCAAAGGCTTCAAGCGTGCTCAGGATGCAGGTACAGACATCTACATTCTTGCAGGCTATAACAGCAACGTTTTCACCGGCACAGGTGAAAGTGCTGATATGCTCATTACAATTGAATCCTCAACAGGTGCAACTGTTGCTCCCTACGGCAAGCGCTTCAATGACGGCTACGTTCAGAAGGTAAACACCGGTCTTTATCAGGTTTCTCCATCAATGGATGTTGACGCTTCAACTTCATATATGCCTTACCACACATGGTTTATCGAAAACTACTACCACGGCATGACTCTTAACGATGATTATACCCGCAGTCTTGCCATGAATCTTCTTTTCACCGATAACAGCTATGATGTTACAACCATAAAGGGCTATTCACAGTTCCACGCAACAAGTAACCCGTCACACGGTATCCACGCTATGTTCAACAACGCTGAAGAAGGCTTCCTTACAAAGGATACAAATGCTCTTATTGTCAAGAACCTTTCAGCTGAAAAGGACATCGTTCTTATGAAGGTTAACGTAAACGGACTTGACATCAGCTTCCCCTCAAAACCCATTAAACTTAAGGCAGGAGAGAGCAAGGAAATTGCTTTCACAGGCGAAATCCCCGACGTTAAGGGCAAGAATTTTGAAGTTACTCTTTCCTATCTTGCTCCCACACTTACAGTTCTCGGTGAAAGAACGATTGATTTCACAGTTCTCGGTAAGGAAGAAATCAAGTACGACACAGCTAACCCCTATGTTGACGGCTCTTACGTTTCAAAGCTCGATTCAGTTATTGACGAGAACACAAACAAGATTCTCGTAAACGCAGGTCTTAAGGACAGTGCATCAATTATTTACAATATGTTCTACGACGTAATTGTTGCAATTGACAAGGCTGTTGACGCTGTTGTAAAG
Organism: Acutalibacteraceae bacterium; assembly: GCA_045121655.1. GTDB lineage: Bacteria > Bacillota > Clostridia > Oscillospirales > Acutalibacteraceae > UBA6857. Next base: position 16,053 of record JBGVGM010000079.1, read on the forward strand.
CTTTTAGGCTTAGCAAAATAAAATTAAAAAATTAGGTTGCTGCTGTTTAGCGGCAACCTTTTTTTATGCATAAAGAGACAGAAAAACGGCATAATAAAAGTGACCGTATTTCCTACGGCAAATATATTCCGGAGGTGCAACTTATGCATAACGAAGGCGTTACATGTTCAGTAAACGAGTGCGAATACCACGTTGACTGCAACAAGTGCAGACTTGAAAAGATTGAAGTAACTCACGAAAAGACCAGCCCCGATTCAATGGCTGTTCCCCATTTCTGCAAGAGCTACAAGAAAAAGAACTGACTTTCTGCCCCTGATTTAAACAGTCGGGGGTTACATAAATTTGAAATGAAGCAATCTCCGGCTATGAAGCGCACCCTATGGGGTGCATAAATGTTTATAGTAAGCTTTGCTTAAAAAACCTTGTTCACAAAAAAATTATAAAATATACAGACATTTTAATTTCATTTATAGGTAAGATGTGTTATAATTTCAAAAAAACAAGGAGAGCAACGCTATGGCTAATTTTATAGAATATGTTGACGAATCACTTAAAAATTTTCCGCAGACCAAATCCCTTTATCAGTTCAGACAGAAAACAATTGCTGAAATGACTGAAAGAGCTAATGAGCTTGTATCAAAGGGAATCAAGGACGAAAACGTAATAACTCAGCTTATTATCAGCGAATACCCCAACCTTTCAGAGGAATACGGTAAAACCGTTGGGGAGAACATAAAAAAGAAAAAGTCAAAGAGAAATATAAAGGTAGGTTTTCTCGGAGCTGTAGCCTATGTGCTTACACTTGTTATGACCTATCTCGGAGTAAGCTTTGCAACTGAAACCTGGAGCAAAAGCTGGCTCATTCTCGTAATGGGACTGCTCTTACCCGTTGCACTGCTTATGGTGCTCACTGCAGTTAAAAAGAAGGGTGAAAGCAAAAGCTTTTCCGTTCTTTCAAGATTTATGCTTGCTTTCGGTATATTGATAGGTGCTGTTCTGCTGTTCCTTTTCATGTTCTTTGTAGCAGGTGTTTCAAGAAGCTGGATAATCTTTCTTCTTGCTGTTCCTATGATGCTTGTGGGAGATGCAGTGTTTTCAATTGTTACAAATCAGAAGTTTGCTCTCGGCACTTATATGATTTACATACCCATCTGTGCCTCACTTCTTTACGTTGCTCTCGGTTTAACAGGCATTCTTCCCTGGCACCCGGGCTGGATGATGATAGTGCTTTCTGTAATAGTTGACCTTGTAATCGCAGGTGTTGAGATATTCTCACGAAGCAACAAAAAAATGGAGGAAGAAGAATGGACGAAATAATAAAGGCGGAATTGTGGGATAAGATGCATTATCTTTTCCGTGATTTTAACGACCGTATGGTGCATCTCGAGCTTCATTATGATTATGAAATAAACATTGACGCACTTAAAACCGTGCTTATCTGTTTCCTTGAAAAGTCTCCCGTGCTTCACTCAAGCTTCAACGATAATCATGTAAATCCTTACTGGGAGGTCAAGGATTACGATATAGAGGACGTACTTACTGTTTCAAGACCTGAAAATGTAAAAGAGGCAATTGACGAATTTCTCACTCAGTATATACCCCCTGAAAGCGATTTGCAGATTAAAGTTGCGGTTTTCTTCTATGAGGGCAAGAGCGCTCTTTGCATTGTGGAAAACCATATGTGTATGGACGGCGGCGACTTCAAATATTTCATCAAAACGCTTTGCAAGAACTACAATGACTACGTTGAAAAGGGTATTCCACCTCTTGATATAAAGCAGGGAAGCCGTTCCTACGATGAGGTCTACGACGATTTCTCCGACGGCGAAGAGGAGATGGCACGTAATCTTTATAAGAACGTCTGTGCAAAGGATGACCATCAGTTCCCACTTACAGAGCCTTCCGACGATGACAAATCGTTTATCGCAAGACGGAAGATTTCTGAGGAAACTTTCCTTAAAATCAAAAGCACAGGCAAAAAGCACGGTGCAACGGTAAACGATATGCTTGTAGCAGCTTATTTCTATGCTCTTTATGAGCTCGGAAACTACTGCCTTGAGGACAGCGTTACAATTTCCTGTGCAATTGACTTAAGACGTCATATGGATACTGCCGAGGATTTAGGGCTTACCAACCACACAGCTTTTATGCAGTGCAACATTCCTGAACGCGGCAGAGACATTTTTGAAACTCTGAGATACGTTGTGAATTCCGCAAATCTCTTTAAAAGTGACCGCTTTATGGGACTTTACGGACTTCCTCTTCTCAATCTCGGCTACAGTATTCTGCCCCACGCAGCAAGTGAGGGAATAATTAAAATCGGTTACACTAATCCACTCCTTGCTATGAGTAATATCGGCATACTTGAGCACGAAAAGCTTGCTCTTGAAGGTCACGAGCCCTTTGACGGCTTTATGACGGGTGCCGTTAAGTATAAGCCCTTTGTACTGCTTTCAGCCACCTCACTGAGAAACGTTATAACTCTTTCAATGTGCGTAAAGGGTAACGACGAGGATAAGAGAATCGTCGAGCACTTCTTCGACCTTTTTGAAAAGAGCATCGGACTTCTTACTGAGTAAAAGCCATAAAAAACAATAAAGTAATTAAAAGCATCGGACAATTGGCGGGTGCTCGTAAAACAGTTAAACTAAAAATTTAACTATTTTACGGCATCTGTCAGACGGGGTTGGTAATCAACAACGAAAAATGAGTGATGCCAGGTCGAAAGACCGAGCATCACTCATTTTTTATCTTAACGCTTTTTCTTTTGATATTATGGAGGAACATATTATGCAGGAACTGAATTATATCCGTTGTGGTGATTACTATATTCCCGATATTCGTTTACCAGATGAAAACAGACCTATTGGTCGGTGGGGACGGATGCACAGAGATTATATCAAGGAGCACACCCCCATCCGCTTCAATGAACTTTGCCTCAGTGGAAAACTTTGGACGTATCTGGCTGACTTGAACGAGCAGGCACAGAGCCGTCTTGAACTTATCATTGAGCAAATGAAAGCCACTGAGGGCGTGACAGAGTGCATGAAGCGGCACGACCAGATGGCATGGGTAGGTGCTATGAACAGCATCCACCATCGTGCAGAGGAGATCGTTCTGCGTGAGATGATCTACGAGGAGGATGTGGTATGAGAATCCTTGAAGAATTTTGGTACGGCAACATTGAGCCAACAGAATACGATACTTCTTCTAAGGAGTACAAGAAACTGTTGGAGCTGATTTGTAGGAACGAAGAAAAGCTCCAAGCCACCATGACGGATGAGCAGAAAGAGCTGTTTGAGAAATATACAGATTGTGTGCGGGAGTATCAATCTATCACGGACTGTTTGTTATTCCAAAACAGCTTTAAGCTTGGAGCAAGAATGATGTTAGCGGTCATGGAAGAATAATCGAATATACCAAGTAGGGACTTGTGCTCAAATCGGGCACAAGTCCTTTTTGCTTCCGCTCAAGCAAAAACAGATTATATATTCTCAATCGCAAAATTTAATTTGCGTTTGCAAATATAAAATTTGCAAAACAGGTGGAAATTTTCACATTTTTGTGTTATAATAAAGAAAACTGGGCGATTTAGTACAAGGAGGACTTCCATTATGCGTATCAGCTATAACAAACTCTGGAAGATGCTTATTGATAAAAATATGAAAAAGAGCGATTTGAAAGAAAAGGCTGGCATCAGTTCTGCTTCCCTTGCGAAGCTCGGCAAGGGAGACAATATTACAACGGATGTTCTTCTTCGTATCTGCGAGGCAATGGATTGTCGGATTGAAGATATTCTTGAGACCGTCCGTGACTAACCAACACCGAAAAATTTGATTGGGAGGATTTGATATGACTATATTGGGCAAGAAACAGATGTCAGAAGAAGACATCAAATTAAATTATATTACTCCGGTCATCCTCAAGGGTTGGAAAGGTCACATTACGATGGAGACCAAGATCACAGATGGTCGAATCAACATCAGAGGAAATATTGTGGCTCGCAGCAAGCCTAAGTTTGCCGATTATATGCTTTACCTCAACGACGGAAAGCCTATTGCCGTTGTTGAAGCCAAAGACAACAATCATTCTGTATCCCACGGCTTACAGCAGGCGATGACTTATGCTCAGATGATGGACTTGCCGTTTGCTTATTCTTCAAACGGAGATGCGTTCTACGAGCACGACTTCTTAACCGGACAGGAGCAGCAGATCGACTTAGATAAATTCCCGACCCAAGACGAACTGGTGGCGAGATATTACGCTGAGCTGAATGATGGTAAGGGCATTTCCGACATGGAAAAGAAAATCGTATCTCAGCCGTACTATTCTTCTCAGAGTACATATCCTCCACGTTACTATCAGAGAAACGCAGTAAACAGAACCGTTGAAGCCATTGCCAGAGGTCAACAGAGATTGCTGCTTGTCATGGCAACGGGTACAGGCAAAACATACACCGCTTTTCAGATTGTTTACCGTCTGCTCCGTTCTGACCTTAAAAAGAGAATCCTGTATCTGGCTGACAGAAATATTCTTATTGACCAGAGTATTTTGCAGGACTTTGCTCCGCTTGAAAAGACCATTTACAAAGTGGATTTCTCAGATAAAGAATGTCTGAGTAAGATTGCATCCCACGAAGTAAACTTTGCTCTCTATCACCAGATGGTCGGACAGAATGACGAGGAACACTTTAGACAAATCCCCGCAGAGTACTTCGATCTCATTATTGTGGATGAGTGTCATCGTGGAAGTGCGAAGGAAGATAGCAACTGGCGAAAAGTTCTGGAGTACTTTTCTTCGGCTACTCAGATTGGCATGACCGCCACGCCCAAGGAGAGCGAAAAAGTATCGAACATAGACTACTTTGGAGACCCCGTTTACATCTATAGCTTGAAGCAAGGCATCGAAGATGGATTCCTTGCTCCGTTCAAGGTGATCAATATCACGACCAATATCGGTGACGGATGGAGACCGTACAAAGGACAAACCGACATTTATGGCAACGAGATTGAAGACCGCATCTACAACAACAGGGACTACGACTACAGCATCATTCTCCAGGATCGTATTAATGAGGTTGCAAGGGAGATTACCGAGTATCTGAAAAGTACCGACAGGATGCAGAAAACCATTGTGTTCTGCGCTTCCGAAGATCATGCCGAGCGCATGAGAATTGCCCTTATCAACCATAACGCTGACATGGTCAAGGAGAATCCGGACTACTGTGTCAGAATCACCGGTTCCGATGTTTATGGCAAGTCCAAACTTGATTATTTCATCTCCGTGTCCAGCCCTTATCCCGTTATCGCAACGACTTCGGAGCTTCTTTCTACCGGAGCCGACTGCAAAATGACAAAGCTGATTGTTCTGGACAAGACGGTCGAGAGTATGACCACCTTTAAGCAAATCATCGGTCGTGGAACCCGTATCAGAGAAAAGGACGGCAAGACACATTTTGTCGTTATGGACTTCAGAAATGTGACGAGACTCTTTACAGACCCTGATTGGGACGGCCCTATTGAGCAGGACGAAGGTTTCCAACACGGTGGCGGAGGCAACAAGCCAAAAGGCGGTGGTCATGGTGGCGGAGGGAAAGAACCTCCCGTTGACCCTGTTGAAACTCCTATCGTCGATAAAGACGGATGCAGAGTGAAAATTATCAATAAGACCGTTTCCGTCTATGATGCCAACGGCAAACTGCTCCGACAGGAAGATATTATTGATTACACAAGAACCAACATCAAGGGCGAGTATGCTTCTCTGTCTGACTTCATCCATAAGTGGAAAGCATCGGACAAGAAGAAAACCATCGAGCAGTCCTTTATGGCAATGGGCATTGATTTGAAAGCTCTGAAAGCAGATCAGGGAATGTCTGACGTGGATGATTTTGATTTCATCTGCTATGTGGCATACGGCAAGAAGCCGCTGACGAGAAAAGAGAGAGCGAACAACGTAAAAAAGAAAGACTTCTTCAGCAAGTATTCTGCCGAAGCACAGGCAGTTCTCTCCATTCTCTTGGACAAGTATATGAACCAAGGTATTACCGAGGTTGAGGACATCAAGGTTCTTTCTCTTGCGGATTTTGCTGAATTTGGAAAGCCTGCAAAGATCGTAAAGCTGTTTGGCGGCAAGGCGCTATATGAGGCTGCTATTAAGGAACTTGAAGCGCACATTTATGAATTAGAGGTAAGTTGACTATGGCGATGCAGTCAGGTTTTATAAAAAGAATACGTGATATTATGCGCATGGACGCAGGTATCAACGGCGATGCTCAGCGAATTGAGCAGATGGTATGGATGCTTTTCTTGAAAGTATACGATGCCAAGGAAGATGACTGGGAACTGAACGAGGACAACTACGAGTCCGTCATTCCAGAAGACCTTAGATGGAGAAATTGGGCGAAGACAGACAGCAACGGTCACGCTATGACCGGAGACAAGCTGCTGAACTTCGTCAACAACACTCTGTTCCCGGTACTGAAAGGCAATGATGTAAAAGAGAGCGACACGATTATCTATGAGGGCATCCAGGTTACGCCCGACACACCGATCAAGAAAGCAATCGTGAAATCGACCTTTGAAGATGCCA
>JBGVGM010000080.1:0-36118 GCA_045121655.1 Acutalibacteraceae bacterium
GTGGATTATACTCCTTTGCAAGGCAAAAGTCAACATGTCTTTTAATTTTTCTGAAAAAATTTATCGGAAGACTTTACTTTTTCAAAGAGGTCGGGAGTGAATTCATCATTCATTAAATCAGAAAGGACGGTCAATGGCCGCCCCTACGGTGTAATTTATTGTGGGTCTGACTGAGGGGTCATTCTGCATTCTGTATTCTGCTTTTTTCATTTAATTGGGTGGGGTTGGCGGACGGCCAATGGCCGCCCCTACGGTATTATCTCAGATAGATTTTAACAGATAGTTCCCCATTTCGTCAGTTATTTTGCATTTTGCACTTTGCATTTTGCATTTAGTTTCCCCTCTTGTCGTATTGAACAAAAGAGATAGGAAAGATTTGGTAAGTTTGTTCAAATTAATACTTGTGTTTAATAGATTTTAGTGATAAAATTTTCAAGGTCGGAAAAAGTATATATATAACATATTTAATGGGAGGTTTTTTTATGAGTTTACTCGGAGGAGTTATCTCTATCAGTAACATTTCCACCTTACTTTTTGTTGTTTTCGCTGTTTTAATGGTCGGCTATGCTCTGGGCAGAATTACCTTTAAGGGTATTTCTCTCGGTGATGCAGGTGTTTTCATTATCGCTCTTGTTATGGGTGCACTCAGTTTCCATGTAAACGAAAACGGTGAGCTTCTCTTTGCCCTTTCATCAAAGCCTTACGACTTCAACAGCGGACTTTCTCTTATTGAAAGTTTCGGTCTTGTTCTTTTCGTAACTTCAGTTGGCTTTATTGCAGGCCCCAAGTTCTTCGGCAACTTTAAAAGAAACTTCAAATCCTACGTTCTTTTAGGACTTATCATTATTATTGCTGGCGGTCTTGCTGCTGCAGGCTGTATCGGTCTTGGTGAAGTAATCGGCTACGGCGGTTCAATTACAGAGCAGGATGGCTTCGTTGCTATGATTGTAGGTCTTCTTTCAGGCTCACTTACATCAACCCCCGCTTTCTCAGCTGCTAAGGCTACCGTTGCCGCAGAATATCAGTCACTTGTTTCAGTTGGTTACGGTATCGCTTACATCTTCGGCGTTATCGGTGTTGTGCTTTTCGTTCAGCTTATTCCGAAGCTTACAAAGGCTAATATGGAAGAAGAACGTGCAAAGCTTGTAGTCAAAGAAGAAACAGCTAAGAAAGCTTACACAGGCAAACTTTTTGAATTTGACCACATGGGTATTGCTGCTTTCTCACTTGCAGCTATTCTCGGCACAGTAATCGGTCAGATTAAGATTCCCCTTACAGGTCAGGGTCTCAGCGGCACTTGCTTCTCACTTACAACAACAGGTGGCTGCCTTCTTGTATCTCTTGTTCTCGGTCACTTCCAGAGAATCGGAAAGATAAGCATTATGCCCGAGGGAAGCACACTTAAACTTTTCAGAGAGCTCGGTCTTGTATTTTTCCTTGTTGGTGCAGGTATCCCCGGTGGTGCAGAATTCGTTGAAAACTTTGACGCAATGTACTTTGTATACGGTATCATTATGACAACCCTGCCTATGATTATCGGTTACTTCTTTGCTAAGTATGTGCTCAAGCTCAGCCTTCTTAACAATCTTGGCTCAATCACAGGCGGTATGACCTCAACACCTGCTCTCGGCACTCTCATTGCTACAGCAGGCACAGACGACATTGCAGCAGCTTATGCAGCAACTTATCCTATTGCACTTATCGCAGTTGTGCTTGTGTCACAGTTCCTTATTATTCTCTTATAAAAAAAGCACCCTTTAGGGTGCTTTTTTCAGAGTTGAGAGTTAAGAGTTGAGATGTGGTTGCAACTTTATATTTCTGCAATCTAAAAAAAGTCTGCGAAAGCAGTTGTGATAAATCCGGAAAAGAGTAAATTATATCCGCTTTTACTCATTCAAAAAATAAAAATTCAGTCCGCCGATTAAGCATAATTGCCTTGGCGGACTTTTTGTTAAAGTCATTATTAAGTTTAAAACGGTTACAATCGGAGCGAAGCTCCCCACATCTCGACTCTTAACTCTGATTAAAAAGCTCATCGTAAGATGAGTTTTTAATCAAACACCCACATTTTAAGTACTGCAAGCATTTCACGCATATAGTTCATAGGTATGGTGTACCAGATTATATCTGTACCAAGGTGCTTTACTGTAAGCCCTTCAGCCTTTGCGTATGAGGCTGCTCTGTACACGTGATAACCGTTGGTGACAAACACAACAGAAGAATCGGAAAACCCCTTTTCTTTCATTATTTCGTGAGAAAATCTGAAGTTCTCTATAGTGGAGGTGGATTTATCTTCCATAATAATTTTATCCTCAGGAACGCCTTTATTAATGAGATAACGCTTCATAGCCAAAGCCTCGGAAATGTCCTCCTGAGGGCCCTGACCGCCTGAAACAATTATAACTGCTTCAGGGTTCTGCAAATGGTATTCGTAGGCTTTATTGAGCCTTTTAGCAAGCCCTACGCTGACTCTCTCCCCTCTTATTCCGCAGCCGAGAACAATGACAGTTTCTTCGTTATATTCTGCGTTGTCGTTTCTTCCGTAAATAGCAAGGAATGAACTGAAAGCAACAATTACCGCAAGACCGAAGGCAAGTAAGGAGCTGATTACTTTTCTGAAGGGCAACCTACCAAAGAAAATCCCGTACACCAGAAGAACAGCACCAAGCATAAATACGGGCACAAGCCCTATATTAAAATTTGCTATTACCGACATAAGTGCAGTATTGCCTATAAGAAGTACACCGCCTGTAATTGAAGCGATTCTGACTGCTTTTTTCATATTATCACCTCTTTGTTTTCTCTGCTTTCAGTTTAGCATCAGATAAAAGAGAAATCAAGGGAAGATGAGCAGTATTAAGATAATCTTAAGAAAAAGCTCCCTCTACTGAAAAGTAAAGGGAGCAAAATTTTAAATTAGAGATTTATATAATTGTAAAGAATGGCTGCAGCTTCCGCTCTTGTAAGATCGGCTGTAATGTTAAACTTGCCGCCGTTTATAAGTGTCTTAAGTGCAAATACAATTGTTTTAACTGTCTTGTTAAAGCCTGCTTCACCTGCAAAGGTTGCATCCCAGAGAGCTTTAACTATATCCATTCTCTTAACAGTATCTTCGTTTCCTTCAGCACTTGCACCTGTAATTTTGCTCACAGCACTGCTGAGCTGTGCTTTTGTAAACTTTCCTTCGGGAGCAAATTCTGTTTCTGATACGCCTTCCATAATACCCTTCTTATAGAGAGTTTCAATAGCCTTGTAGTTCTTTGACTTAAGGTCAACATCTGTGTACGGGAAGGTTGCATCGGGAAGTGCAGCAAGAATAAGGTCAGCGATGTGTCTGTGGCCTACATAGCTGGGATGCTGCTTTTCGCAAACTGTACCAACGGGGTCAACGTAAATATAGCCGTACTTTTCAGCACTTTCCTTCATGGGCTTGTTAGCAATATCAACAATTGCCTGACCGAGACTGAGCTTAAGAAGTGCCGCTTCGTTTTTGTCTGCTGTTTCCTGATCCTGAACACTGTTATCAAACATACCGATAACAACAAGAGTAACGTCGGAATTAAATGCATAGATATCCTCAATTACATAGTTCCAGTTTTCATAGAACATTCTGAAGCCTTCTTCAAGAGCCTTGGGAAGAACCTCAACGAGTCTTGGAAGTGATCCTGTGAGAGCAGCAATATCAATAAGTGAGTCGATTGTATCCTCTTCAATATCTGCGTTTTCAAGGTATTCTCTTGCCTGGGTGAAGAATTCTTCGTTAACGTCCTCGAATTTATCCATTTCCTCAAAAACGTGCCAGCCTACGTATGAACCCCAGTCGTTACCGCCAACATTGAGGGTAATAAGGTCTGCTTCTGCTACTGCTTTACGCATTGCAGGAGCATGAACTGTGTCCATTAATTCCTTGTCTATTGAATAATAAAGGAAACGGTCAGCCTCATAATCCTCTTCGAAGATGTAACGTAAATCAACTGTTCTGAAGCCGATACAAGCCATAGGGTGATAAACATCAACGCCCAGATCATCTGCAACGTGTGCTCCGTATGAGCCTTCAACACGAACAAATCTTGTTTCTCTGTCCTCAACATCGCTCCAACCGCTTGCAACACTGTCGCCTAAAAGAACATATGAGCTGTAGTCAAAGTATTCTTTTTCGCTGTCAGCTGCAAAAGCAGCCATTGTGCCTGTAAGGAGAGTGAGTACAAGAAGAATTACTGCTGTGCTTTTGATAAATCTTTTCATTTTTGTTCCTCCTGAAACTTTAATATTATTAAATAAGCCTTTGTTATGTTATCATTTTTTTCACATCAAGTCAAGAAAAAACATTTTTTTCAAACAAAAAGACGGCAGTTTAAAATTTTCTCTTCTAATCTGCAATATTTTTACAACATTTAATAACCAGAAAACTCCCTCTACCAATCGGTAAAGGGAGTTCGTTTCAAAATTATTTCTGTGATGCGAGATATTCTTCTCTGCCAAGTTCGTAAAGGTTGTTACCTTCTGAGTCGATGATTACCATAAGGGGCATATCTTCAACGTAGAGCTTTCTGAGAGCTTCTGCACCGAGATCCTCGTAAGCGATAAGCTCAGCTGACTTGATGCACTTTGCAAGAAGTGCGCCTGCACCGCCGATTGCACCGAAGTATACACCGCTGTACTTCTTCATAGCTTCAACAACCTCGGGAAGTCTTGCACCCTTACCGATCATACCTCTTGCACCAACGGACATCATTGTGGGTGCATAAGCATCCATACGGCCGCTTGTTGTGGGGCCTGCTGAGCCGATTACTGTGCCGGGCTTTGCCGGTGTGGGGCCAACATAGTAGATTGTTGCATTCATGGGATCGATAGGAAGTTCCTCACCTCTTGCGAGAGCTTCGCACATTCTCTTGTGACCTGCATCTCTTGAAGTGTAGATATAACCTGAAAGTAAAACTCTGTCGCCTGCCTTAAGTGAACGGGCAAGTTCTTCTGTAAGGGGTAAAGTTATTTTCTTTTCCATTTTAGATTACCTCCGACTTATGGCGTGTTACATGGCAGTTGATGTTGATTGCACAAGGCATACCTGCGATGTGTGTGGGAAGAGTTTCGATGTTAAGACCGATAGCTGTTGTCTTACCGCCGAAGCCCTGAGGACCGATACCGAGCTTGTTGATCTTCTCAAGCATTTCCTTTTCAAGGTCTGCATAGTAAGGATCAGCGTTTTCTGAATCGATAGGTCTCATAAGTGCCTTTTTAGCAAGAAGAGCAGCCTTGTCGAATGTACCGCCGATGCCAACACCTACAACCATAGGAGGACAGGGGTTGGGGCCTGCAGTTTCAACTGTTTCGATAATGAAATCCTTGATGCCCTGAAGACCTGCTGAGGGCTTGAACATACGGATAGCACTCATATTTTCACTGCCGAAGCCCTTGGGGCCAACAGTAACCTTAATGTTTTCGCCGGGAACGATTTCAGTGTAAAGCATTGCGGGAGTGTTGTCGCCTGTGTTACCACGTCTTACGGGGTCCTTAACAACGCTCTTTCTGAGGTAGCCGTTTGTGTAACCTCTTCTTACGCCTTCGTTTACAGCTTCTGTAAGGTCGCCGCCTACGATGTGTACGTCCTGACCGATTTCAAGAAATACGCAAGCCATACCTGTGTCCTGACAGATGGGCACGTTTTCATTGTCAGCAATTTCAAAGTTTTCAATAATGTCATCAAGAATGCCCTGAGCGATTTTACCGTCTTCGCAAGCACGGCAATTCTTGATTGCACACTTTACATCACCGGGAAGGTGTGTGTTAGCTTCGATGCAGAGTCTTTCAACTACATCGATAATTACATCTGTTTTAATTTCACGCATTGTAAAAATACCTCCGATTATCTTTCGTGACGTGCATAGTTGGGAAGAAGCATGGGTGAAACTGTACCTGTTTCAAGACCTGCAGCTTCGAGTTCCTTAGCGTAAGCATCAATGTGGTCAAGGTTCATTTTGCCGAGTTCAACTTCCTTAGCTTTAGCTGCAGCAGCCTTACCTGCATTTCTGCCGAATACGATAATGTCGAGAAGCGAGTTACCCATAAGACGGTTTCTGCCGTGGATACCACCAACTGCTTCACCGGCAACAAGAAGGTTGGGAATAGCCTTTGTAAAGCCGTCACCACCGATTTCAAGACCGCCGTTCTGATAGTGAAGTGTGGGGTAAACGAGAATGGGTTCCTTTCTCATATCGATACCGTAGTTGAGATACATACGCATCATTGCGGGAATTCTTCTTTCGATTGTGCCTTCACCGCCGAGAATTTCAATCATGGGAGTGTCAAGCCATACACCGCTGCCGAGAGGAGTTTCAACACCCTTGCCGTTAGCACATTCACGGATAATTGCTGATGCGGAAACGTCTCTTGTTTCAAGAGGATGAGCGTAAGCTTCACCATCTTTATTAACAAGCATTGCACCAAGTGAACGTACCTTTTCAGTTACGAGAGCACCGAAAATCTGTGAGGGGTATGCAACACCTGTGGGGTGGTACTGGATTGTATCCTGATAAAGCAGAGGAGCACCTGCTCTGTAGCCGAGAACAAGACCGTCTGCTGTTGCACCGTAGTGGTTTGATGTGGGGAAGTTCTGATAGTGAAGTCTGCCTGCACCGCCTGTAGCGATTACAACAGTCTTTGCCTTTGCAACAAGGTAGTCCCCTGTTTCCATATTGAGAAGAACAGCACCTGCAACCTGACCCTTATCGTCCTTGATAAGCTCAACAGCTGATGTGAATTCAATAACGGGAATCTGTCTGTTGAGAACTTCATCACGTACGTTACGCATAATTTCTGCGCCTGAATAGTCCTTACAAGCATGCATTCTCTTTCTTGAAGTACCGCCGCCGTGAGTTGTTACCATTCTGCCGTCTTCTTCCTTGTCGAACATTACGCCAAGGTCGTTGAGCCACTTGATAGCGTCGGGAGCTTCCATTACAAGACGTCTGAGAAGCTCAGGTCTTGCAGCAAAGTGTCCGCCGCCGAAAGCATCAAGATAATGCTGTACGGGTGAGTCGTTTTCCTTGTCAGCAGCCTGGATACCGCCTTCAGCCATCATTGTGTTAGCGTCACCGATACGAAGCTTTGTAACAACGATAACGTCAGCACCTGCTTCGTTTGCTTCAATTGCAGCTGAGCAACCTGCACCGCCGCCACCGATTACAAGTACGTCTGTTTCATAGTCAACCTTTGAAAGGTCAACCTTTTCCTTTAAAAGTCTGCTGTTTGAATGAAGAAGCTCTGTGAGTTCCTTGGGAGCCTTTTCACCCTTGTTGGGACCAACCTTGATTTCTGCAAAGCCGTCTTCTCTGTAGTCGGGGTGATAAGCCTTAAGAAGAGCTTCCTTTTCTTCAGCTGTCATACGTCTGGGCTCTGTAGCCATACGTTCTTTTCTTGTTGCTTCTACCTTTTTGATAGATTCATACATTTCAGCAGTAAACATTGTTGTCCCTCCTTATTTCTCAATTTCTCTTGTGTTGTATAGTTCTTTCATTTCTGTGATGGGCTTTGACATAATCTGTTCGATAAGCTCATCGTACTGACCCTTGTTGATTTCCTCAACACGAACCTTGAGGTGTTCTGTTTCGGGAGCAAGGTATTTACCTGTAAGTCTTCTTGCAAGAAGGCCTACCATGGGGTGAGAAATTTCTGCAGGGCATCTTACTGAGCAGCAACCGCAACTTACGCAGTCGAAGGATTCTTCAGCGCACTTTTCAAATTCGCCTCTCTGTGCATAAGCGATGTACTGCATTACGTTAAGGTCCTGAGTACAAGCCTTTGTGCAGGCATTACAGCCGATACAGCTGTAAATTTCAGGATAAAGCTCCATCATAATCTGCTGTGTGGGCTTGATTTCTTCCATTGAATAAGATCTCTTGTCTGTGGGGAAGAAGGGAATTGATGCAACATACATTCCGTCTTCAACCTGCTTCTGACAAGCAAGGCAGGTTTTAAGAGTGTTGTCACCCTTGATTCTGTAAATTGTTGCACAAGCTCCGCAGAAGCCGTGACGGCAACCGCAGCCTCTTGTAAGAGTGTAGCCTGCGTATTCCATAGCGGTCATAATTGTCTTGTCGCCGGGAACCTCATACTTCTTGCCGAAAAAATATACATTAACCATGTTACTCATGTTTTTTTCGTCCTTTCATTAATATTCGTTAGGTAATTCGTCAACCTCATCGCAGCGGAAAACGGGGCCGTCCTTGCAAACATACTTTGAACCGATGTTGCATCTGCCGCACTTTCCGATACCGCACTTCATACGAAGCTCGAGAGTGGTGTAAGCCTGCTCTTTTGAGTAGCCCATTTCTGAAAGAGCTGCAAGAACAAACTTAATCATAATCGGCGGTCCGCAAACGAGAACGGTTTTGTCTGCGCTGAGCTCAAGCTCCTTAAGATAAGCAGGTACAAAACCAACGTGGCCGTCCCAGCCCTCCTGAGGTCTGTCGATTGTAAGGTGTACGTTTACGTCCTTTGCGTTCATCCATACTTCCTCTATTTCCTTCAGCTGAACAAGGTCGTCTGCTGAACGTGCACCGTAGAGAATATCTACCTTACCGTAATTATCACGATTGTCAAGGACATAGTTAATAACACTTCTGAGGGGTGCAAGACCGATACCGCCGGCAACAAAGAGAAGGTCTTTGCCCTTAAGCTCTGTTTCAACGGGGAAGTTGTTTCCGTAAGGTCCTCTTACCATAATCTCGTCGCCTACTTTAAGCTCGTGGAGATAATCGGTAAGCACACCGCACTTTTTGATGCTGAATTCCTGATATTCCTTGTTTGTGGGTGATGAGGTGATTGAGAACATAGCCTCACCAACACCGGGTACGCAGAGCATTGCACACTGACCGGGAAGATGCTCAAAGAGCTTTCCGCCCTCAGGAGCGTTTACTCTGAATGTTTTAACGTCGGGAGTTTCCTGACGGATATCTGTAACAATACCAACCATAGGCACAAGAGTGTCAAGGTTGTAATTGTCGTGGCAATGACAGTCACACATTACTTATTATCCTCCTTCCCAAAGGCTTTGATAACCTTAACGATGTTTGTTGAAGCAGGACACTTGTCAACGCATCTGCCGCAACCTACGCATGAATACATTCCGTCGTTGTTAGCTGGGAAGTAAACAAGCTTATGCATAAATCTCTGACGGTAACGCTGTTTCTGGGTTGTTCTGTTGTTACCGTGAGCCATCATTGTGAAGTCGGAATACATACATGAGTCCCAGCAGCGATAACGCTGAACTCCGTTTTTAGTATTGTAATCCTTGATGTCATAGCACTGACAGGTGGGACAAACGAAGGTACAAGTACCGCAGGCAAGACAGGGCTTATAAAGCTCGTCCCAAATTGGTGAATCGAACTTTTCCTCTGTCTTTGTGCCGTCCCAGCCTTCAAGTGAAAGGTTCATATAAGGAAGCTTTGAAACAACTGCTCTTATTGCAGTTTTAACCATTTCTACCTTTTCTTCGTCGCCGTCCTTAAGGAAGTCCTTACACTTTTCTGTAAGAGCCTCACCCTTTTCGGTGTTAGCTTTCCAGAAGTATTCACCGCCGAGGTTCCAGAGTGTTACATCACCCTGAGGCTCAGCACAGTCAATGCCGAACACCTTGCAGAAGCAGCTTTCTTCAGGCTCACCGCAAGCGAGAGTTACGATTGTGCCCTTTTCTCTTCTTGCCTTATAGAAGGTGTCAACGGGGTCTGAAAGGAATACCTTGTCGAGAACCTCGATACCCTTCATATCGCAGCCCTTTACACCGAAGAGAACGAATTCTTCATTCTGAAGCTCCTCCTGAGAAACTCTGTACTTTCCGTCCTCAGTTTTAACAGTATAAAGTGTTTCACTCTGAGGGAAGAAAGCTTCCTTTGCTGACTTGACAGTTTTAAGTGTGTCAAGGTCAACATCTGTATTATTGTCATATCTTACATAGTTAGTCTGACCGCTGACTCTTCCGGGAACATAAAGGGGCTGATTTTCCCCGATATACTTGAGTAATGCGGCAAGATCTGTTTTGCTAATCTTTTTCATCTGCATTATCTCCTTTCGCCGGGTTCAAGGTCATCGAAGGTGAAATCTGTAAGGGGTGTTTCATCTTCTACATTGTTGCCTGCCTGATATTCGCCGTAATATTCGTTGATATCCTTGATGAACTTTCTGTTGAAAAGGTGAAGAGGAATACCCTGAGGACAAACTCTGCTGCATTCACCGCAGTCTGTACATCTGCCTGCAACGTGGAAAGCACGGATAATGTGGAACATCTGCTCTTCAAAGGGGTCAACGTTAGCTTTCTGAGCTGAATCAAACTTGTTGCTGTCGAATACGCACTTTCTGCATGAGCAGGCAGGACATACGTTTCTGCAGGCATTACATCTGATACACTTGCTGAGTTCACTTTTGAAGAAAGCGAATTTTTGGTCGGGTGTCATATTTTCAATTGCTTCAACGCCCTGGAAGCGGTCAGAATCAAGAGTGTCTGCACTTTCAAGCATAAGCTCGTCGTAGATTCTGTGCACCTTGCCCTTACATACGTGGCAGCGTTCAAGCATTGCATCTTTATATGATACTGTCTTTTCGCCGTAGATTGTATCAATCTTAAGTGTGTCGCAAGCACCGTCAATTTCAGCACCGCTGATTGATTCGATACCCTTTACGCCCTCAGCCTTGATTCTTTCGATATCAAGCTTACCCTTACAGCCTACACCGATAATATAAGCCTTTTCACGGTCTACTCTGTGTTCCTTCATAAGCTGAACAAAGGAGTAGCTGTCGCAGGGCTTGAGAAGAACAAGTGTCTTGCCTTCAAGAGCTGAAGCGGCGATCATATACTTAGAAAGGTTTGCTCCGCAAAAGCCGTCATACACGAATTCTGAAAGCTCTTCTGCACTATTGAAGAAAGCAGGTTCGGGATTATAAGGAAGGTCACCCTTTTTCCATCCGAGAACACGGTTTACTTCTCCGCTTTCAAGGAGTTCTTTCATTCTGTTAATTAATCCTTGCATCTCAGATCCCCCAATCTCTTGTTCGGACCCAGTGTGCGAACTGCGTCAACAAATTCGTTCATTGTATTTGAGAACTTAACACCCTCAGCAGCTGATACCCATTCAACACGGGTTCTGCCTCTTTCAATACCCATATAATCGAGCATTGAGAAGAGAAGTGTCATTCTTCTTCTTGCATAGTAGTTACCTGTGCTGTAGTGACAGTCACCGGGGTGGCAACCACAGATAATTACACCGTCTGCACCTCTTTCAAATGCACGCAGAACAAACATGGGGTTTACTCGGCATGAGCAGGGTACACGGATAATTTTTACGTCTGCAGGGTAAGCAAGTCGGCTGCTTCCTGCAAGGTCTGCACCTGCGTAGCTGCACCAGTTACAGCAGAAGGCTACTATTTTCGGCTTGAATTCTGTATTTATCGACATATAGCATCCACCTCCGCAAGAATCTGTCTGTTTGAGAAGCCCTGAAGGTCCATAGTACCTGAGGGACAAGTAACTGTACAAGCACCGCAGCCCTGACAAAGTGCTGAGTTAACAACTGCAACACGTCGGTTTTCTCTGATACCGTGGTCGTTGATTTCCTTAACCTCGTAGGAAATTGCACCGTAGGGACATACATTCGCACAAGCACCGCAACCGTTACACATAAGCTCATCGGGCTTAGCTGTGCAGGGGTTGGTAAGAAGCTTATCCTTAGCGAGAAGTCCTACAACCTTAACAGCAGCAGCACCTGCCTGGGATACTGTTTCGGGAATATCCTTGGGGCCCTGACATACGCCTGAAAGGAACACACCTGCTGTGGGTGATTCAACGGGACGAAGCTTCGGGTGAGCTTCTGTAAGGAAGTTGTTTGTGTCGATACTCGCTGTGAGCATAGTTGCAATCTGTCTTACTGAGGGATTGGGCTCAACTGCTGCTGCAAGTACAACAAGGTCAGCGCTTACCTTAAGCTGTTTGTTTTCAAGAAGGTCTACACCGTGAACGGTAAGTGAACCGTCGGGCTCGGGAGTAACCTTACCAACCTGACCCTTAACGTAGTTTACGCCGTATTCTTCAACTGCTCTTCTGTAGAACTCATCGAAGTTCTTACCGGGTGTACGCACGTCGATATAGAATACAGTTACGTTTGTGTCGGGATATTTATCTCTGATAAGCATTGCGTGCTTAGCTGTATACATACAGCAGATTTTTGAACAGTAGGGCTTACCCTTATCTTCGCTGCAACGTGAGCCTACGCACTGAATGAACACGATGTTCTTGGGAGCCTTGCCGTCTGAAAGGCGTTCAAGGTGACCCTTTGTGGGGCCTGCAGCGTTCATAAGTCTTTCAAGCTCAAGGGAAGTGATTACATCCTTGCTGTCGTTGTAGCCGTATTCGCCAAGGTTGTCGAGCTTGATGATTTCAAAGCCTGTTGCAACAACAATTGCACCGTACTTCTGAGTGATGATTTCATCCTTCTGAGTGTAGTCAATTGCGCCTGCCTGACAGAATCTTTCGCAAAGTCCGCACTTGCCTGTCTTAAGCTTTGTACACTGTGTGGGGTCAATTACGGGAACATTGGGAATAGCCTGAGCGAAGGGTGTGTAAATTGCAGTTCTGTTATTAAGTCCCTGATTGAACTCACTGGGAGCCTTCTTGCTGGGACATTTTTCCACACATACACCGCAGCCTGTACATTTATCCATGTCAACATAACGGGCCTTTTTACGGATGTCAACAGTGAAGTCACCTACGAAGCCTGAAACCTTTTCGATTTCACTGTAGGAATAAATTGTAATCTTTTCGTGTGCAGCTGCATCAACCATTTTAGGAGTAAGGATACAAGCTGAACAGTCGAGTGTGGGGAAGGTCTTATCAAGCTGAGCCATCTTGCCGCCGATTGACGGTGTTTTTTCAACGATGTCAACTTCATAGCCTGCGTCAGCAATATCAAGAGCTGACTGGATACCTGCAATACCGCCGCCGATTACGAGAGCTCTTTTTGTAACTCTGCTTTCGCCCGGCTTAAGTGAAGTATTGAGGTTAACCTTTGCTACTGCTGCTCTCATAAGAATAACAGCCTTTTCGGTACCCTCTTCCATATCCTTGTGAATCCATGAGCACTGCTCACGAAGGTTTGCAATTTCAACCATATAGGGGTTGAGACCTGCTTTTTCAGCACACTTTCTGAAGGTTGCCTCGTGCATACGGGGTGAACAGGAGCATACAACGATACCTGAAAGATTCTTTTCTTTAATCGCCTGAGCAATTTTCTCCTGACCTGCTTCAGAGCACATATACTGATATTCTTCGGCGTGAACTACGCCCGGCTCAAGCTTAGCCATTTCTACGACCTTATGAACGTCTACAGTTGCAGCAATATTACTGCCGCAGTGGCAGACGAATACACCAATACCGCGCATAAATTCACCTCCTGTACTTTCTGAATGCGCTAACGAGCAGCTGCTGAGGAAGGTCATCATCAACAAGTGCAGGAATTTCATCTGCCTTGAGGTAGTTACCTCCCTTTTCTCTTACAACAATCTGTCTTGCTGCGTCAACAATTTTTCCCGGTTTAACATTTCTGGGACAACGCTCAACACAAGCGAAGCATGAAAGACACATCCAGAGTGATTCACACTTTGCGAGTGCTTCAATATCCTCATTCACAACGTATGAAACGAACTGATGAGGTTTAATATCCATAGCATCAAAAGCAGGACATGAAGCTGAGCACTTTCCGCACTTCATACACTTAAGAGGGTTAGTACCGCTGATTTCCTTGATTTTTTCTGCCTGAGTTCTGTTTGACTTTTCCACTTATGCGTCAACCTCCTCTTTTACACCGAGGGCTTCAGCAAGAAGCTCTGTAAAATAAATTACGGGAAGCTCTGTGTCTGTGCCGTGGGTAAGATTGTACTGACAAAGAGGGCAAGCTGTAATGAGCATTTCTGCACCGAAGCCTGCTGCACTGTCCATAACCTTCTGGCTCATGCTCACTGAAAGGTCTTTTGCCTTAAGTGATACATAACCGCCGCAGCATTCGTTACGGTAGGGATAGATTACGGGCTCTGCACCGATAGCACGGATGAAGTCTTCAATAATTGTGGGGTTTTCGGGATTGTCAAAAGCAATAATGTCACTGGGACGAAGAAGAAGACAACCGTAATAAGCACCGATTTTCTTGCCGGTAAGAGGATTTACCACTTTCTTTTTAAGCTCATCAAAACCGATACGGTCACGAATCACCTCAAGGAAGTGAAGAACCTCTGTTTCACCGAGATAAGGTTCATCGAGTTTCAGGTAGTTGTTAGCTCTCACTCTGATATCCTCTACATTCTTCATGTCATCATTTACTCTTTTAACAACATGGTAGCAGGCAGAACAGAGAGTTACAAGGTCCTGTCCTTTTTCTTTGGCCTCGTTAAGAACTCTTACCGAAGAAAGCTTTGTTGCAATTTCGTCACTGCTTAAGGGATATACACCGCCGCAGCACTGCCAGTTTTCTGCTTCTTCAAGCTCAAAGCCGAGGGCTTTTGCCGATGCTCTTGCATAGTCATCCAGTTTTTTAGCCTTTGTTCTTAAGGTACATCCCGGATAATAACTGTACTTCATACATCTACGATCCTTTCTATTTTTATTGCGACCGATTGCTCGGTCCCCTCCATGCCGGAAACGTTTGACGCCTCTGTCGGGTCTCCATACTTCTCTCCTTGAAAAAGTCGTAAAACACCAACATAGATTATTCAATTAATAATACCATTTTGAAGCAAAAATATCAACAGTTTACATCATTTTTTTCGCTTTATTTTATGGTATTTTATGTGTTTTTTTCTTATTTTTTCAGCTCAATTTTATATCGCCATCTTTTATGGGTTTCGGCACAAAAAAATCACTGCAGAACTTTCATCCTGCAGTGACGATATATATATTATTTTTTGACTTTGTCGGCAATAACACCTTTCAATCCCTTAAGGCTGAAATCATAGCCACCCGACACACTCTTTGATTTAACAAAGGAGTAGCCATCACTTCTTCCGAGTGTATCGGCAGACATATTCTCAATTTTAGAAATCAGCTTAAGGAAGGTTTCAGTCTGCTGAAGCATCAGCTCAGGAGAAAACTTTTCCATTTCATGGCTTTCACTTTCCGCACAAAGATAATAAGGAGCAGGAACCATACATATTCCCGGCACGCCCATTGTAAAGAAATTCTGTCCTTCACCGAAGTGAAGCATATTATGACCTCTGAGCGTCATGGTTCTGACAGTTTCTCTTTCCTTTACAGTGTCAATATAAAGCTTATCCATAACTTTATTTCCCGTATAAACAAGCTCAAGATCAGGCTTACCCGTATATTTATACTCCCCGTCAACTGTCCGCCATTCAAGACAGCCAAGATGCTCAAGAGTCAGATTTGCTACGCACTTAAGGTGACCGTGCTTTCCGTCCCAGAGCTGACGATGCATCGCCATCCATCTTGAAGCAGATTGAAAGGAGCCAGTTGAAAGAGCTTTAAACGACGGCAGTCGGAAATGGCCTGTTGTAAACACAAAAATATGAGTTCTTGACAGTTCAACATCCTTAAGAGCTTTCATAATCTCAAGAATTGCTACAGGTCCGTTTTCTTCTATACAGTTAGGTCCGTCTGTGTGAGTGTTAATAACAACCGACTCACCTTTTTCTGTGCCTTCTTTTATGCAGTAAAAAGATTCTGTATATGCATTTTCTTCTATTTCGGCCTGCAATACAAGCCTTGCTTTTTTCTTTTCCTCAGCTGCTTTAATAAGAGTTCTGCCGTTCGTCTGGTTCACCCATAATATGGGCAGATTCTGGTATTCGAGAATAAAGGGAAGATACTGACCCTCGACACAGTCATCATGAAGGTTTTTCCAGACAAAAACAGCTGCTGCAGCCTTTCCGGCTTTTGCAATCATTCCAAAAACGAACTTTACAAAGGTTGTGATTACAGGACCTTCATATTTTGCCTCCATCAGTGCATTTTCAGGATATGAGGTGCGTTTATCAAAAGCGATTTCGCTTGGTACAAAATCAATATTGGACACCTCGAAAACAGCTATTTTTCCTTTAAGATTTTTAACATCCGAAAGAGTTTTCACATAGCACAGCTCTGCTGTTATTCCATCTTCGTCAGTTTTACCGGAATACGGGTGCACCGAAGACACCGGAATACTAATTTCTGTTTCCCCGAAAACAGTCAATGAGCTTTTTAATGCTTGCCAACGTTCAAAATAAAACGGATCGCTATGCACTCTATACCCAAGCTTTTCTGCTTCTTTTTTCAAGTAATCAATGTAATTGCGGTGTGCCTCGCTCCCCGTATATCTGGGACCAAAGGAGTTCATTTTTTCAACACCTTTAAGCATGGCTTTTTCTGTTAGTCTGTATGACATAATTGACACCTCTTTCACAGAATACTTTATAACAAAAAAAGCATAGCATTCTATTACCTGTATAGTCAATGGGTTTTAATTAACTTTAAGATTTTATTAACGAGGTATTAACAAAAGTAAGGCAGTGCAACAAAAGTGCACTGCCTTCTATCAAAGCTGATTCTGTTATTCTGTTGCAAAAGCTTCTTCATCCTTCTTTGTGATGTTGTAGATAAACTGCATACTGAGGAAGGTGATGAATGAGCCGATAATAAGAACAAGGAAGTAAAGTGACTTTACATTGTCGCCGAAGCCTTCGGGCTGAACTGCATTTTCACCTTCAACAAAGCCGATCATACCAAGGCCTACTGATACAACAGCCTGACCTACGCCCTGAGAAAGCTTACGGAAAAATGAGTAGAGAGCGTAAAGTGAGCCTTCCTCTGCCTTACCTGTTTTACGGTAGCTGATTTCGATACAGTCAGCAACAATCGCCCATACTGTAACCTGGAAAATACAGTTACCTGTGTTGAGGAACATAAGAGTAACGATGTAGAGAATCATACCCTTTGAGTCAGCAGTCATAGGAACAAACATAAGTATAAGACCGGCAACCGAGCTGATAAGAGTTGAGAAAGCAACAAGGTTTTTCTTACCGAATTTTGCTGTAAGCTTACCGACTAAAACCATAACAACAATCATAGGTGCATAAGAGCCTATCATTGCCATACCGATTTTACCTGCATCCTTGAAGAAATACTGGAAAACCATATTGTTGAGAGCCATTGTTGAGTTGAAAAGAGCAACAGAAGCAACAGTTGCAACAGTTGCACCAACCATAGCTCTGTTTGTAAAGAATGCCTTGAAGGCTGAGAAAAATGCCTTGATACCGGTTGTATTCTCGCCTGTTTCCTCGCGCTGTACTCGTTCTGTAACAAGCTTTGTTGTTCCCCAAAGAACAATCATAGCAACAATTGACATTGCAATTGCAACCGGAAGAAGGGTTTCACCCTTAAGCACCTGAACTTCAACGCCTGAAGCATCTGTGCTTGTATCATAAACGATACCGGGAAGAACAATCATAATGATGATTGCAGGAAGAGCTGCACCGATTGAACGGAAGGTTGAAAGAGCAGTTCTTTCCTGAGGCTTATCTGTAATTGCTGAATGGAGTGAGCCGTAAGGTACGTTTACCATTGTGTAAGCTACTGACCACAGGCAGTAAGAAATAAGACACCAAGCATATTTACCTGCATAAGAGAAGCTCTTTATGGGAGCAAAAATCATAACGTTGAAGATGATAAGTGTTACTGCACCGAGAAGAATCCAGGGCATATACTTACTCTTCTTGCCGATTCTCTTTGTGTCAACAAGGTTACCGATAACGATATCGTTAACAGCGTCGAATGCTTTTGAAATAAGGATAATTACTGCGTAGTCGTTAGGTGAAATTCCTATAAACTGAAGATAGAAAAGCTGCATAAAGGTTGAAACGAGCTGGAATGAAAAGCCACAGCCCATATCACCCATAGCATAGCCCAGCTTATCCCGCCAGCCAAAGGGTCTTAGCTCTTTTGTTTTTGTGTTCATAATTAATTCTCCTTTGTTTTCTTCTATTTTACCGTCACGGACACGGCAAGCCGTGTCCCTACGGTATCGTTTACAGTTTCGTCAGTTATTTTGCATTTTGCATTTTGCATTCTGCATTTATCTCTGAACTCTGCCTGAAGCGTCGCCGCCTGCAAGCTTTTCAACCTCTGAAAAGCTTACACGGTTGTAGTCGCCTTCAATTGAGTGCTTGAGAGCTGAAGCTGCAACTGCAAATTCAACTGCTGCCTGTGTGTCCTTACCGTTAAGAAGAGCATAGATAAGACCACCGCCGAAGCTGTCGCCGCCGCCTACACGGTCAACGATGTGAAGGTGGTATTCCTTTGAGAAGCAGTAGTTTTCACCGTCGTAGAGCATAGCTGCCCAGTCGTTATCGTTAGCTGAAATTGAGGAACGGAGTGTGATTGCAACCTTTTCAAAACCGAAGTTATCCATAAGCTGCTTAGCAACGCTCTTGTAGCCTTCCTTGTCAAGCTTACCACCGTAAATATCGGTGTTTTCAGCTTCAATGCCGAATACGTCCTTAGCGTCTTCTTCATTTGAAATACAAACGTCAACATACTTGCAAAGCTCAGTCATAGCCTTTCTCGCTTCCTCTCTTGTCCAGAGCTTGCCTCTGTAGTTAAGGTCGCAGGAAATCTTGACACCCTTAGCCTTTGCAGCCTTACAAGCGTCAAGGCAGATGTTTACAAGGTCACCGCCGATTGCAGGAGTAATACCTGTGAAGTGGAACCAGTCAGCTCCTTCGAAAATCTTGTCCCAGTCGAAATCTTCTCTTTTTGCTAACTGAATAGCTGAGTAAGCTCTGTCATAAATGCAAACTGAGCCACGCTGTGAAGCACCCTTTTCAAGGTAGTAGATACCAACTCTTTCGCCGCCTCTTACGATGTCCTTTGTGTCAACACCGAGAGCACGAAGTGAGTTAACAGCACCCTGACCGATTGCGTGTGTGGGGAGCTTTGTTACAAATGAAGCGTCCATACCGTAGTTAGCAAGTGAAACTGCTACGTTTGCTTCACCGCCGCCAAAGGTAGCCTGCATCTGATCGTTCTGGAAGAAACGGTAATAGCCGTTGGGAGCAAGTCTTAACATAAGCTCGCCGAAAGTTACAATTCTCTTTGCCATTGTGAAAACCTCCTTATTTCTGTTCAATGCAGATTTCAAAACCTGCAACTGTATCCTTGAGACCGAAGCAGGAAACATTTCCCTTTTCGTCATACCAGATATCGGGATCAACTTCTACACCCATTCTCTGTACATAAGCCATAGCACGGTTACCGTTAAGGGTTGAAATTACGATACAGCCCTTAGCGTTGCTTTCTTCCTTTGAGAAGCAAACGGCACCGTCAGCTGAAACACCGCACTCTGTTTCTTTATATTCGAAGCCGAAGAGATTGCAAAGGAATTTTGCATCCTTCTCTGCACTTTCATTGTTTCCGTAAACACATACGCTGTGAAGCTTGAAGCCAAGCATTGTCTTAACTGCTTCCTTACACTTTGCAGTAATACCGTCCCAGTCGCCCTTTGCAATATCAGCACTTGTTGCAAGCCATGTACCGCCGCAAGCAATAATGCGATTGAATGAAAGGTAATCGTTGAGATTCTTAGCGTTTACGCCGCCTGTGGGCATCCATTTTGCAGCCTGATAAGGACCTGCAAGAGCCTTGAGCTTTGCAACACCGCCGTTAGCTTCAGCGGGAAAGAATTTGATATTTGTAAGACCGAGGCTCATAGCCTGCTCCATTTCACCGGGTGTTGCTGCACCGGGCATCATAGGAATACCGAGAGACTGAATATACTTTACCATTTCAGGGTTAAAGCCGGGAGTTACGATAAACTTTGCGCCTGCTTTTACTGCTCTGTCAGCCTGCTCTTTTGTAAGAACTGTGCCTGCACCAACAAGTACATCGGGACATTCTTCTGTAATTCTTCTGATTGATTCTTCAGCGGCAGCAGTTCTGAAAGTGATTTCAGCTGCAGGAAGTCCGCCTTCACGAAGAGCCTTTGCAAGAGGTACAGCCTTTTCAGCATCGTCAATTGCAACAACAGGGATAATACCCAGCTCGTAAATTGTTTTGAACATATCACTCATTTTAATACAACTCCTTTAAATGTATGTGATTTATATATATTTCGCTTTGCAACAACTAAAATGCAAAATGCTAAATGCAAAATGCAAAATTGTGGTCGCAATTTTATATTTCTGCAATCTGTAAGATACAGTATGCGAAGCCAATTGAATAATAAAAGGTAAAAAGCTGATTTTATCCGCCTTAACAGTCTCAATGATAAAAGCTCAACCCGCCGGATTTATATATTTACCTCGGTGGTATGAATATAAAGGTTAAGCAACAAACTAAAGCGGATATAATCCGGAACGAAGTGACCCGACATTTTGCATTTTGCATTTTGCATTTTGCATTCTTTAATAGTTTTACTTCGGGACACAGCCACAAACTTATACGCCTGAATAGCTTGAAAATCCGCCGTCAACGGGAATTACTACACCTGTAATAAATGAAGCTGCTTCATTGTTTACAAGGAAGAGAAGTGCACCGTCAAGCTCTTCGCTCTTACCGAAACGTCCCATGGGAGTTGCAGCGAGGATTTTGCCTGTTCTCGGTGTGGGTGAGCCGTCTTCGTTAAAGAGAAGCGCAGCGTTCTGCTTTGTTGAGAAGAAGCCGGGAGCAATTGCGTTTACACGGATACCAACCTTTGAGAAGTGAACTGCAAGCCACTGTGTGAAGTTTGAAATTGCAGCCTTGGCACCTGAGTAAGCAGGGATTTTTGTAAGAGGTGTGTATGCGTTCATTGATGAAACGTTGATAATATTGCAGCCCTCTCTATTAACCATCTGACGTGCAAAAGCCTGAGTGGGAATAAGTGTACCGAGGAAGTTGAGGTTAAAAACAAAGCTTACGCCCTCTGCATCAAGGTTAAAGAAGGTCTTGCTGTCTTCGTCAAGGTCACCGGGGAAGAAGTATTCCTTATCCGTTGTAGCTCTTGTGTTGTTACCGCCTGCTCCGTTGAGAAGAATATCGCAATCACCGAATTCAGCCTTAACTGCATCTGCAACAGCATAGCAGTTTTCTTTATCAAGAACATTGCACTTGAAAGCCTTTGCAATTCCGCCTTCAGCTGTGATTTCGTCAGCGAAAGCCTTTGCAGCTTCTTCGTTAATATCGAGAAGAGCAACCTTTGCACCTGCTCTTGCAAGAATTTTTGCAAAGTTTGAGCAAAGCACTCCGCCTGCACCGGTTACAACTGCAACCTTACCTGTAAGGTCAGTGTTGAGTACATTTTTAAGCATAGTTTTTCCTCCTTATTTCTGTGCCTTTTCGCACGCTTCGAAAAGACCGTTGATATATGTTGCACCGAGGGCTCTGTCATAAAGACCGTAACCTGGTCTGCCTGTTTCGCCCCAGATCATTCTGCCGTGGTCAGGTCTTACATAGCCGTCAAAGCCTGTTTCAACGAGAGCCTTGACAACCTCGTACATATCAAGGCTTCCGCAAGAAGAAAGGTGTCCGCTTTCTTCAAATGAGCCGTCATCGAGAATTCTGATGTTACGGATATGCATAAATGCAATTCTGTCCATAGCACTGTATTTTCTTATCATTGCAACTACGTCGTTGCTCTTAGCGCAGCCAAGTGAGCCTGTGCAAAGGCAGAGTGAGTTAGCAGGAGAATCAACAATTTTAAGGAAACGGTCAAGATTTTCTTCACAAGTGATGATTCTGGGAAGTCCGAAAATGGGGTACGGAGGATCGTCGGGATGAATAGCCATTCTTACTCCGCATTCCTCAGCAACGGGAATAACCTTCTGCAGGAAGTATGTGAGGTTTTCCCAGAGGCCCTCTTCGCCGATTGCTGCGTAAGCCTTGAAAAGGTCCTTGATTTCTTCCTTTGTATAGCTTGCATCCCAACCGGGAAGGTCAATATCGTCCACGAGAGGATCAAGGCCTCTCATCTGATCCCAGTACATAACAAGGCTCGTTGAGCCGTCTTTGGCTTCCTTGTCAAGCTGAGTTCTTGTCCAGTCGAAAACAGGCATAAAGTTATAGGTTACGCACTTAACGCCGTACTTTGCACAGCGTCTGATGTTTTCGCAGTAAACGTCAATAAGCTCATCTCTGCCCTCTGAACCAAGCTTAATATCCTCTGAAACAGGGATTGATTCAACAACGTCGAAAACAAGGCCGTGGTCGTCGCAGTCCTTTTTAAGCTGCTGAAGGCTTTCTTCAGGCCAAACCTTGCCGGGCTTTACATCGTAAACTGCAGAAACAATGCTTCTCATATTAGGAATCTGTGCGATGTTCTGAAGGGTAACGGGGTCATCGTGACCGTACCATCTGAATGACATTTTCATAAGTATTTACCTCTCTTATATGTTAAAGTAATTCTTTGCATTGTAATATGATATATCCTGAACGAGCTTGCCGAGAGTTTCTTCGTCATCGGGATATTCTCCGCCCTCTACCCATTCGCCGATAAGCTGACAGAGAATACGGCGGAAGTATTCGTGTCTTGTATAGCTGAGGAAGCTTCTTGAGTCGGTGAGCATACCAACGAAGTTTCCGAGTAGTGAAAGTGAAGCAAGGCTCTTCATCTGCTCACGCATACCGTTCATGGTATCGTTGAACCACCAGGCACTGCCGTGCTGAATTGTACCGGGATAGCCCTCACCCTGGAAAGCACCGATAAGCGTATCAATAAAGCTGTTGTCGGAGCTGTCAAGGCTGTAGAGAATAACCTTGGGCATCTTACGGCTGTTCATTTTATCCATAAGCTTTGCAAGCTCAGCTGAGCAGTTTCTGGGGCCGATTACATCGAAGCCTGTGTCGGGTCCCAGCTTCTCAAACATTTTACTGTTGGGGTTTCTCAGGCAGTTGTAGTGAAGCTGCATTACCCAGCCCATTTCCGCATACTTTTCAGCACAGAAAAGGAGCATATCTGTCATAACAGCTTCCTGCTCTTCAAGAGTTGTCTCCTCCCCTTTTATAGCTCTGAGAAGTGCGTCGTTCATTTCTTCTTCGCTCATTTCACGGTAGGGCACGTAATTAAGACCGTGGTCACTTGCCTTACAGCCGTGAGCGTTAAAGTGCTCCATTCTCTTCCCTAGAGCCTCTTTAAGAGAAGCCAGTGAATCGATTTTTACACCTGAAACCTCTGAAAGCTTTTCGATATACTGGGGGAAGTCTTTCTTTTCAAGCTGAAAAGCCTTATCCGGTCTGAATGAAGGTGCAACAACTGTGTCAAAGGTTTCGTCCTCTGCAATAAGCTTGTGGTATTCGAGAGAGTCGGTGGGGTCATCGGTTGTACCGATAAAGCACACACCGCTTTTTCTGATGATGTCTCTTACAGACATACTGCCTTCTGAAAGAACCTCTTTTGCTTTGTTCCATACTTCTTCAGCAGTGTCTTTGTTAAGCACACCTTCATAGCCAAAATAGTTTTTAAGCTCAAGGTGGCACCAGTGATACATCGGGTTGCCGATTGCCTTCGGAAGAAGCTCAGCGAATTTCTGAAACTTATCTCTGTCCGATGCACTTCCTGTAATATACTCCTCAGGTACTCCGTTGGAGCGCATAAGACGCCACTTGTAATGGTCGCCTGAAAGCCATAGCTGACTTATGTTTTCGTACTGAACATCTTCATAGATTTCCTTGGGACTTACATGACAGTGGTAGTCGATGATAGGCATTTCTGAAGCGTAGGAGTGATAGAGCTTTTTTGCAATATCGCTTTTCAGAAGGAAATCGTCGGTCAAAAACTTTTTCAAAAGTTCACGCACCTTTCCACATTATTTTCATTCTAAGTATATCACATTTATTTGACAATAAAAATAGTGAAAATTGCTTGACTCATTGTTAAAGTTGCTGTATGATACTGTTGAGGTGAGCTTATGCAGATTTTTGACCCCAGACAGAATATGTCGGACAGCAAATTTGAAATTTTCCACTACCGTGATGCAAAGTTTGAAGGTGTTCCCGTTCATCAGCACGATTTTTACGAGGTGTATTATTTCATCAGCGGTAACGTTGAATACAGTGTTGAAGGTCGCTCCTATGAGCTGAAAAGCGGCGATTTGCTTTTAATCAATCCCCTTGAGCTTCATCAGCCGAGAATAGGCCCTCATCAGACCGACTACGAAAGAGTTGTTCTCTGGATTAACAAGAACTATCTTTCTGAGCTTTGCTTTAACAAAACAAGTCTAACCCGCTGTTTTGACAGCTCTATCCCTGACCACACAAACCTTTTAAGACCCACGAAAATTCAGCAGACTTATGTTTCGGCTATGCTCAGTGAGCTTTTGTCCGAGCAGTCAAACGAAGGGTACGCCGTTGAAATTGCAACTGAAGCTTTACTGCTTCGCTTTCTTGTGGAGCTTAACCGTCTTACAATAAGCAGTAAAACCGCCACGAAAAAAGAGGAAACCTCTTCTTCAATTATTCCCAATGTACTGGATTATATAAACAATCACTACTGCGAAAAGCTGACTCTAAACTCAATTGCTGACGAGTTTTTCGTAAGCAAGTATTATCTTTCCCACGCATTTAACGATGCTGTAGGCACAAGCGTGCACCGATACATTGTGCTGAAAAGGCTCATCCACGCAAAGCAGATGCTTTTAAGCGGAATCAAAAGCACCACCGCTGCCATGAACTGCGGATTCAACGATTACGCAGGCTTTTACAGAGCCTTTACTGCAGAGTACGGAGTTACGCCTACGGAGTTTGTTAAAATGAACAATTAAATTAAATGCAAAATTCAGACCCTTCCACCGCTGAAGCGGTCCCCCTTCCCTTAAAAGGGAAGTGGGACAAAATGCAAAATAAAAGGCAGAGATTCGCTTTTAAGTTGAATCTCTGCTTTGTTGTATTGTGTAGATAAATTGGTTTTCGTTATTCTGATTTATTGTTTTCCAAACCAATTTCCGATATATAATTTATAGTTTTTTGCAATACTTCATCTGAGTTTTCGTCATCCCAATAACTGATTTCCAAAACTTCTTCCTTCTGTACTATTCCGACTTCTGTCAAATGTTTCTGAACAATCGGTATCTGTTTGAAATCACGATCGGATTCTCTGGCAAATATTACAACAAGACTATCTTTATCCGTAAGTCTGTGTTCAAACAGTCTTTCAATTTGGTTATAATAGTACGGTGGGTTATATAATGAAGTATCTCCACTATACTTCCTGACATAAACCCTAAATTCCTCGTCGGTTTCATCTTTGGTTATTTCTAAGTAATACTGTCCTGATTCGATTTGTGTTATATCTACATTTAAAAGTTGAGTTGCAGTTTCCTCACTTAAATCAAGTTTACGATACTCTCCAGCAAATCTTATTAAATAAAATAATGAAACAGCTATAACTATTATAATAACAGCCTTTTTCAGGCTTCTCTTTGTTGAAAGTTTATCTTTTGTCTTAAAGTAATTATATATGAGTCTAATCAGAAAATACAAAAAATAAAGAGTTAAGCCACAAGCAGCATATAGGATACCTGCATTTACTAAAACAGCTACACCTTCCATAAATTGAACCTCCATTTACAACCCATAAATTCTTATTCATCAAATAGATTATACCATTACTTACAAGCAAAATCAACTCTGTAAAACAGATAACGGTGCAACTCCTTTTGAAGTTGCACCGTATTTTTTAATTAATAGTTTTCTTTAAGTCCTTCTTCGTCATAAAGGAAGAGGGTGTTGAATGCGATATCAAGACACTTTTCAACTGTCTTCATATCCATATTTTCAGCCGTGTCACCTCTTGTGTGGTAATATCTCGGTGGGCCGGGATTCATTGAAGCAAGAGTTACAGCAGGAATGCCGAGCTTCTGAACGATAGCTGCGTCGGAAGCGCCGATGAATACTGAGCTGTAGGGAAGGTCAACGCCTGCCATTTCACCTGCTTTTTTAACAAGTGCACAAGCCTTTGAATCCATCTTAACCGTACCTGTCATATCACGGGCATAAACTGCCATGCTTTCGTAATCTCTGAAGGTTTCAAGACCGATGAAAACTGTAGGAATTTCCTTGAGTTCATCCATATGACGCTTGATATAGGAT
This sequence comes from Acutalibacteraceae bacterium, assembly GCA_045121655.1. Taxonomy (GTDB): domain Bacteria; phylum Bacillota; class Clostridia; order Oscillospirales; family Acutalibacteraceae; genus UBA6857. The sequence goes on from JBGVGM010000080.1 coordinate 26,090, forward strand.
CTTGAACCTCTGAGGCCTGATTCTTCTGAACCGGCTGCCATTGCAACAACTTCGGTATTTTCGAATCTGATGTCGTTATCCTGAAGATACTTCATAATTGCAACTGAACCGATAGCACCTGTAAGGTTATCGTTTGCACCTTCAACGGTGATGTTGAAGTTTACAAAGAAAAGAACAAGAATAGCACCGGGAATTGCTGCAATCTGTATGTACTTAAGGGTTTCTGCAACTTCAGGATTAACAATATTGAAGCCGATAAGAATTGATGAAACAAATACATAAAGCATACTGAGCACACCGTATACACCCACTGTGTAAAGAAGGGGTGCACCGCCAAGGTGCGTATAAGTCCATTCATGAGATGAGTCAACATGACCTGAGAAGATAATTCTCTGCTTTGCTTCACCTGATGCCTTTCTCACACCTATTGTGTTGTGAGATGTAGCCTTCGGGAAAAGCTTGTCGTAAAATTCCCAATACATAAGGAACTCACAGAAAAGGCACACAAGTGCAATTGATGTAAGAACCAAGGAAACAAGTGAAAGATTAAGGAAGGTGAAGAGAATTGAGAGAAGAATAAGTGTACCGTCAATTCTTACCCAGCTCATAAAAGCTTCGGGTGACAGCTTGAACTCTTCGATTGCTACTTCGTCACAACATGTCTTCATCTCTTCAGCAATGTGCTTGTGAGCATCAAATTCCTGCTCACTGCCCGCAATTCTGGGGCCGATTGTTTTGCAAATTTTCTTGATTTCTCTGACAGTGTAGTTTGTATACATTCTGACAGAGGCTGAATAGTTTTTAACGCTTTCGTTAGCTTTCAAAACCATACTCTCCTTTCTTAAAAGCTTCAAATCGCATAGTTTTGTCGATTATCCGCATATCTCCAATGAACTAATTCTACCACAAATAATTAATTTAGTCGAGTTATTTTGTTAAATTTAAATAATTGTTTATATTTTGTTATCTTGTTAATTGTGTGTTTTATATTAAAGTTTTGTTTTAATTGTTTATTAATATTTTAACCTGAGAGCCCAGAAAATGAGTGAGCGTCTACTCACTTTGTTTTTTTCTTTTCAACCAAATAACGTTAAAAGGCGGCACCCCGACAGTGCCGCCAAAATTTTATACTTCGTAATCCACGCTTGCTCTGTCGGTTTTTATAAGAGCAACGTAAGAAGAAACCTTTTTATGCTCGGGGTGAACTCTGTACTTTTCAACGTCCTCAATTGAATCAAAAGCACTTATGAGCATAGCGTCGTACATTCCCTCTTTGGGGTTTACGTTGATTTCAACGTGCATTTCTCTGATGAAGTCAATCTTCTCAGGAAGAGCTTCAAGCATAGATTTAACCTTGCTGATGTTTTCTTCCTTTGTAAGGCCCTCTGCGTGGTCCTTGAATTTCCACATTACAATATGCTTTATCATTACACTTCTCCTTTGATTTCATCAAGATTTGCTCCTTTTGTTTCCTTAACGTGAAGTGCAAGCATAACTGCTGCTGCAACAACAACGGGAACGGCAATTACAAGGCAGGTAAGGTAAACGGGCATTACGAGCATACCTACTATTGCAAGGATATAACCTACAACAAGGCCGATTATTACAAGAAGTCCCTCAGCGCCTACAACAGAAGCTCTGATATCTGTGGGAACTTTTTCGGTCATCATAATGTTCATATAGTCTCTGCCAATCCAGTAGCAGCCCTGATAAAGACCGCAGAAGCCGCCGATAAGATAAGGATTCCAGAGGTTATTGATACCTATAGCAAAGAGAATGAATCCCGTTGCAGAGAGAATTGAAGCACCCACAATCAGCTTTTTTCTGCCGAAGGTATCTGCAACAAAGCCTGAAAGGAAGGTAAGACAAGCGTAAACTATGGGAAGCACAAACATCGACTTGGTAATTTCCGCTGTGCTCATTCCTGCAATATGCATTGAGGATTCATAGTAAAGAGCAATTGCAGGCATACCGGTATCAAACACGATATGAGAAATCATAAGGTACTTTGTGTCCTTGTCAGAGAAGATGTACTTGACCGCATTGAATACACCTGACTTGTTTCTCTCAGCCTTTTTCTCCAGCTTCTGAAGCTCTTTCTGTCTTTGTCTTTCTTCATAGGGAATTGAAAGGTATTCAATTCTTTCTCTCATGAATACTTTAGTGTCCTTTGCAAAAATCACAACAAGTGCCGCTGCAATTACACCCACAACTGCAGGAGCAAGGAAAATTCTTCTCCATAAGGTGGGGTCGTTACCCATTAGCATATCACGGAGAATAGGTATACATACAACGCCGAAAATACCGAGGCTCTTAAGTACACTGTAGATTATTGCCCTGAATTTATCGGGGGCTTCTTCAAGAATATAGATTATCTGCATATCGTGTCCGAAGAAGAAGCCGATTACACCGTAACCAAGAAGGAAAACAGGGTAATTAGGTGAGAAATAGATTATGAAAAGACCCACCGCCATACCGAGAGTTGAAATTGCAAACAGCGGTTTTCTTCCCCATTTGTCGGCAAGTGCCTTATAGAACGGTGTAATAAGGCCGAAAACGTAGCTTACAACGCCTATAGTTGAATGAAGTGACAAGCCTTCTTCAAAGGTATACTGTTTTCCGAAAAGCGGATTGTTTACGAAAAACTCAGTTATAAACGAGGACTGAACAGATACAGAAAGGTTACTTGTTACCTCGTCGAGAATATTTACAAGACCGATAAGGAAAATCAGAACAAAAAAGTAACCTTTATAATTTCCCTTATCCCTTCTTGCCGTAAGCTTTCTGAGTTGTTTTTCTTCAGCTACAATTGTTCTTTCCTTGCTTTTTGTGCTCATATTTTCTCCTCCTTAACCTAAAACAGGTGTGTCGCAGAATTCTACTTCTGCATCACCCTTTATCCCGTCAGATTCAAAGACCACAATTTCATTTTCGCCTTTTTTTAGAAGACTTGCAGGTACATAAAGAGTCTGCTGCGGGCCGATTTCCCAGTATCTGCCGATATTGAAGCCGTTGATTGTAACAAAGCCTTTAGTAAAATTCTGAAGCTTAAGAAAGGTATCCTTTGCTTCATCAATATTGAGGCTTCCTTTATAGAATACGCTCTTTTCTTTGGGCGTATTTTCTGTGTAAGTGAGCTTTTGAAGATTATCCATAGGAAGAGGATATACATTCCAGCCGAAGTGGATTTTACTGTCAATAAGACATCTGCCTGCAATTCCCTTTTTGCGCATCATTTTTGCACCGAAGTTTGCTCTGCCCATATTTTCGGTAAGCACAGTAAGCTCGTCGCCTTTTTTTGCGCTGAATTTAATCTCAAGATTTTCATTTATGTAGCAGATTCCCGCAAGGTCACGGTTAATGTAAATCTGCGCTCTGTCACCGAGACTTTCAAAGGAAAGCGTAGCATCGTTATAATCTCTGCTCAGCCTTGTTCTGTAGCAGGTAAAGCCGTAACCGTAGCCGTATTTTTCCATACACTGAGGCACATCGGAATAAACAGGAGATGAAAGGTTATCAAGATTATCAAAAAGTGATGCCGTTTCGGTAAGCTTTACTTTACCGTATGCCTTTTTCTCTCTGTTTTCGGGCACCTCGGGAAGCTCATAGTCCACATACTTCTTTATAACCTCACGGACCTTCATATATTTTTCCGTTACATCACCGCATTCGGTTAGAAGTGCATCATAATCGTAGCTCGTTACGTCGGGAGCAAATTTTTCATAATGGTTTGCACCGCTTGTAAAGCCGAAGTTTGTGCCGCCGATGAACATATACATGTTGACGCTGCCCTTTTTAAGCATATCGTCAACAACACCTGCGTAAACATCTGCATCTGTAGTGTGGTGTTTTTCGTCACCCCAGGCATCAAACCAGCCGTTCCACATCTCCATACACATTTTAGGTGCATCGGGATAAAGCTCGTCGTGAGCTCTGAAATTTTCTTCAACTCTGCTGCCAAAGTTAAGGGTTGAGAAACACCCCTCAACTGAGCCGTCAAGAAGATTATCCATTGAAGTGCCGTCTGAAGTAAAAAGAGGCACATCAATTCCCCTTTTTATGTAGCCGTCACGAAGGTAAGTGAGATAGTCTCTGTCGTCACCGTAGTAGCCGTACTCGTTTTCAAGCTGCATCATAATGATGTTGCCGCCGTTAGTGCATAAAAGAGGCTTGATTTCCTCAAAAAGTCTGTCAAGGTAACGGTCAAACTTTTCAATATACGCTTTGTTTGAGCAGCGTATTTCCATTTCGTCATCGCACTGAATCCACCAGGGCAGACCGCCAAATTCCCACTCAGCACAGATATAGGGTCCGGGTCTTACAATTGTCATAAGTCCCTCTTTACCTGCTGTACGGATAAATTCAGCTATATCGAGATTTCCGGTAAAGTCATACACCCCCGGCTGCTTTTCGTGCATATTCCACGCACAGTAGGTCTCAACGCAGTTAAGCCCCATAGCCTTCATCTTTCTGAAGATGTCAGTCCACGTGTCAGGCATATTACGGAAATAATGAACTGCACCTGAAATGATTTTTATAGGTTTTCCGTCTTTATAAAAATCTTTACCTTTTACTTCAAAAGTCATAGCTTTCTCCTATTTATACTCCTATTTATACTAAAACTTCATCAAGGAAGCTACCGATTCTCCTTCTGTATTCCTCATCTCCTACCATACAGGACTGAGCATGGTCAGCACCCTCAACAATCATAAGCTCTTTCTTTTCTGCAGTGCAGGCTTCATAAAGCTCTTCCGCCATAAAGCTGGGAATAAGATTATCATTTGCACCGTGAATAAAGAACATAGGTGTTTTAGCCTGCTCAACACTGTCGAGAGGACGAAGCGTATTAAAATCAAAGCTATGATTTTTCTTATTTACATAGTTGATTGCATCAATAATTGGGTCGCCCTTTGTAATACCGAAGGTTTTAAGCTTGTAAGCAAACAAACCTACTGCTGTTGAAAAACCGCAGTCAGCTATAACAGCCTTTACGTTTTCAGGAAGGTCATCTCTGCCGTTCATCATCGTTACGGTTGCCGAGCCCATTGAAACACCGTGAAGAACGATTACAATATCCTCACCGAAGTTTTCTTTGAGATAAGTGAGCCACTTCATACAGTCCTCGGTTTCAAAGTGACCAAAGGTGCAGTGTGTGCCTTCACTTTCACCTGCTCCCACGTGGTCAGGTAAAAATACATTGTAACCTCTTTCAAGATAAAATCTGATAACGCCGTTGAACTCCTTCATTCCGAAGCTTCTGTAGCCGTGGGCACAGAAAAGGAAAATATTACTTTTCTTTTCGGGCTTGAAAAGAACACCGGCAAGTTTTTCATCTCTGTCTGATCTTATGTAATGTCTGTCGTAGCCGTATTCTTCAAGCCATTGAAGATTATTCTTCAGATAATCTCCGAGATGACTTGTGTCACAGCCACCGATTTTATAGTTTATTGCTGTGGGAAGCTCAAATTTTCTGTTGAAAAGCAATTCGTCAGCAAGTACACAAAGACCGTAAGTAAGACCTGCTGAGCCGAGAGCACAGCCTGCCACACCAATTGTTGTTTTTACTATTTTGTTCATTTAAAATCTCCTCTCTTTTTTCCATTGTCTCTATTTTAACACAAAATGGAAATTATGCAACATATTTGTTGTAAACTAAGGAAATCTTTGATATAATAATCCGAAAGGACGGTGACGGAATGTTTAACTTTTTTGCAGATGCTTCAATAAAGTGCGACAACTGCTACTATATTTCAGGCTCAGATTTCAACCACATCAAAAACGTTCTTCGCATGAAAGTAGGCGATGAAATACTTGTCAGCTGCGACGGCGAAAGTGACCTTTGCGTTTTAAGAGAGTTTTCTGAAGATACAGCAATTGCCGAAATTACAGTGGAAAACTATCAAAGCACTGAGCTTGACATAAAGATTTATCTCTTTGAGGGGCTTCCCAAGGGCGACAAAATGGAGCTTATTATTCAGAAATGCGTTGAGCTGGGTGTTCATGCAGTTGTGCCTACAGAAATGAGTCGCTGTGTAGTAAAGCTTGACGACAAAAAGAAAAAGAGCAAGATTTCCCGTTGGCAGTCAATTTCCGAAAGTGCCGCAAAGCAGAGCAAAAGAAACACCGTTCCCGAAATTATGAACGTTATGTCGTATAAAGAAGCGCTCCTTTTTGCAGAAAAGCTCGACCTTTTTCTTGTGCCTTATGAAAGCAAAAACGGTATGGCCGACACAGTTTCTGCACTCAAGGAAATCAAAAGCGGTATGTCCGTCGGCATTCTTGTAGGCCCTGAGGGTGGTTTTGACGAAAAAGAAATCGATGAAGCTCTCTCTCACAAAGCAAAGATTATTTCACTCGGAAAGAGAATCCTCAGAACAGAAACCGCAGCCATAACAGCAGTGGGAATGTGTATGCTTTATTCAGAAATGAACTCAGGTGAAAAGGAATGAAAGAACTGCCAATTAAATATAAAGAGCGAATGCAAAAGCTTCTCGGCGATGAATTCGGTGAATATGAAAAAGCTTTAAGTGAAGAACCTGTCAGATCCTTCAGAGTAAACACAGACAAAATCAGCCTTGAGGATTTTCAGAAGGTCAATGTCTTTTCCAAGGAAAAAATCCCCTACGTCGAAAACGGATTTTATCTTAACTTTGACAAAGTCGGCAATCACCCCTTTCATCACGCAGGGATGATTTATGTTCAGGAGCCGGGTGCTATGGCACCTGCAGAGTGCGTGAAAATAGATCCTTGTTGGAAGATTCTCGATATGTGTGCTGCCCCCGGCGGAAAAAGCACTCAGCTGAAAAATAAGCTGGGTGAAAAAGGTGTGCTTGTATCGAATGAGATTATTCCGTCACGCTGTAAAATTCTTACGGGAAACATTGAACGATTAGGTCTTCGCAATACAGTTACAACCTGTATGGATACAGCTAAACTCGCACGGACTTTCCCCCACACCTTTGACCTTATAATGGTTGACGCTCCCTGCTCAGGTGAGGGTATGTTCCGCAAGGAAGAGATTGCCATTGACGAGTGGAGCGAGGAAAACGTTAAAATGTGCGCAAAAAGGCAGAGTGAGATTTTCGAAAACGCCTGTCTTTGCCTTAAAGACGGTGGATATATTATCTATGCAACCTGCACATTTTCCCTTGAGGAAAACGAAATGACCGTTGATTCTTTTCTGCAATGTCACCCCGAGTTTGAGCTTTTAAAGGTCAAGGACAGCGTAATTGAAAGCACTTCTGACGGCATTTTCTTTGAGGGCTGTAAAACAGAAAATATAAGCTTTGCACGTCGCTTCTATCCACATAAAAGCAAAGGTGAAGGTCAGTTTATGGCTGTGCTTCACAATAAAAACGAATATTTTGATTCCCCGAAGAAAGCAAAGAAAGAGACAACAGTTAAAATCGAAAAGTGTGTAACTGATTTTCTCGACGATGTTCTCACCGACTACGACAAAGGGAACGTGCTTATGTATAATGGTAACCCCGTTTACTTCACTCCTGATTTTGAAGTGAAAAAAGGCTCAGCTTTTTCATGCGGGGTTACAATAGGCGAAATCAAAAAGAATTATATTCTCCCCCACCATCAGTTTTTTATGGCTATGGGCAAGGATTTCAGAAGAAAGATTGAGCTTTCTGCTGACAGTGAGGAAATTAAGAAGTATCTTCACGGTGAAGAATTTGAAACCGACTGCGAAAACGGCTGGGCTGTTGTTACCGTAAACGGCTGCAGCATAGGCGGAGTCAAGGTTGTTTCAGGCAGAGCAAAGAACCATTACCCTAAAGGGCTCAGAACAAAATAAAATTACTGCCGTTCAGTGATTCTGAACGGCAGTTTCCTTATACCTTTACATATTTACTTTTTTACGCTTTTTAACTGCTATAACTATACCCGCAATTGCAGCAGCAACAACTCCTGCACCGCCGAGCATTACTGCAATACCCTTTCCGTCAAGACTGATTGAAGGAACGAAGGGCGGTTTTTCATTTTCGGGTCTCTTCTCTGCGTTGATTACGGTTTCTGCACTCTTTATGCCGTACTGCATTGTGTATGCCTTTACAGAAGAAACACCACTATCAACTGCAAGGGCTCTTCTGTAATAATTCCAGGTGGCTCCGTCATCAGTTGAGTAGTAAATTGCACTGCCCGGCGCTGCTGAAAGAGTGAGCATACCGTCATCTGAATAAAGCGTGCCCGTAGGTGCTGCGGCTTCAGAAGCTTCAATAATAAACGCATCTTTATCCTCTGCAAAGTTGCTGTCGTAACTGCGAAGCCATGCAAGGTTAATTTCAGGATAATGAGCTGAAATAAGTGTATTCATGTTATACGCAAATGTGCCAAGCATTACCTGACTGTCGTCAAGGACACCTGCGTTATAGTCCTTACCTACAAATGTAAGAAGAAGGTCAATAATTACAGGAAGGGCTTCAAGCACTTCTTCGGCTTCCTCGTCGGTGAGATAGTCGAAAATTGTTTCTGCACCGGGATAACGTTCCTTGAGCACGGCCTCAATAAGCTTGTTACCCATTTCAACCTTTTCCGTTCTTGTTCTGTTCTGCCAGTCACGGATATATGAAAGATAGATTTCAAGAAGGCTGATATTTCCGCTGAAATCAACTGCACTTATACCTAAGGCACTTGAAAGAAGAATATCAATCAGCGCATCTGAGTCTTCGCTGTCTTTGCCGAAAATAAGCTTGATTAAGGTTCTGATTGCATCTTCAACGGTCATTTCAGTTTCAAAATAGCCTAAATCCGAGGGCTTATCAGCACCCCATGAGTCAGCTGACCAGGGCTTATAGGTTGCAAAGTATTCACGATAGTTTTTAACCTCGTCGTTGCAAAGAGCCCACTCCATAAGCTTACCGTAGAAATCAAGCACAAATTCGTCGGGGGTAAGTCCATCGTCGGCTACTTCACCGATAAGGTCCTTTGTGCCTACAACATAGCCTACATAGTTAATGGTTGCTTTGTGGAAATAATCCTCAAACTGCAAGTCGGGATTAACTGCCTGAAGCTGTTTGAGCATAAGCTCACGCTGTTTGAAATAAAGGCTTGATGTGTCGTGAGATACCTCGTAGCCATCATAGGAGTTATCGTAGGAAATTGTAACATCTCCGCCGTTATAGGTGTTAGTTTCACTTTCAGGTGCTTCAAAAACTTCAGGGTTACCCGGTACAAAGTGGTCAACACCGTAACGCTTAAGGCCCATTTCAGTTGGCATAAGCATTGTTACAAAGTCCGCCTTATTTATAATATTGTGGATACTATAGTATAAGCCGTTGTCTGTCCATTCTTCCTTAAGTGCAGCTTCATCACAGCCACCCTGAGGCACTTCAAAGCAGTAGCCGTAAATGTCGTTGTTCTGACCGTATTTGTCAACAAGGCGCTTTGCTGCGATATTTGCAGTTACACTTGCACGTGAATAGCCTACAAGCCAGAATTTCGCTGTACCGTTCTGCACAGCCTCCTGAAGTCCATAATCGGAAATATACTTTTCAACAAGGTTAAATGCCTGAGTTGCCGCATCGCTGAAGCCCTGGGATTCGCCTGAAGCACCTAAGGTACCGTTACTTGCCCATTCAATTTCATAGCCTGCGCCACGCACTGCAACGGGAATAAGTGTGTATTCAGTGTCTGCAATTTTTATTTTCTTGTTGGCAATTGCAACACCGATTGTGCTGAGACGCTCTGCATCCTTGCCGAAAAATGCAGGCTTATTGAGGTAATCGTCATTAACATAAATATCCTCGTCTGCACAGCCGATATCAGACATAAGCTGTTTTACGTGAGCGAACTGATTGAAGTATTTCTCCTCGTTTTCAGTATTCTTAACAAAAGCAGACATTGCAAGGCTCAGTGACATAGTTGCAAGGTGGCTGTTGTACTTTTTCGGGTCTGAGTCGAAATATCCGTCGGAATAATAGAACGTGGGTGCATAGTTGTTCACTGTATCAAGCACCGATGCGTACTCAAAGTGTCCTTTATAAAGTCCATATGTGCCGTTGTCGCCCTCGTATGTACCGT
>JBGVGM010000081.1:0-32728 GCA_045121655.1 Acutalibacteraceae bacterium
TCCTAAACCGTGACCCTCGCCTCTTTTTCGTGATTTGTCGCTTTTGTAAAAAGCCTCCCAGATTTTCTGACGCTCCTCTTCAGTAATTTCCGTACCGAAATTAGTCACGGAAAAAACGTATCTGTTTTCCTGCAGCTTGCCGTCAAGAAAAATCTCCTTGTCCTTTTCGCCGTATTTGACAGCGTTACTTATGAAATTAAGCAGAGCCCTTTCAATTAGGTCGGCGTTACAGAAAAGCTCTGCACTCTGAAGGTCAGCTTTAATCTCTTTATCAGCAAACTCATTCCCCACTCTTATCATCAGTTCGTGGTAAAGACGTGAGGTGCTGATTTTTTCCGACTGCTGAATATACTCGTCGCTTTCAAGAAGGGACATCATCAGCATTTCATTTATAAGAGAAATTATCTCGTCGCATTCGTCAAGCATTATGTTGCAGTATCTCTGAATTTTTTCGTCGTTTTCACAGAAATACTGAATACTCTCCGTATAACCTCTGATAGTGGTAATGGGAGTTTTTATCTCGTGTGCAAGGTCTCTTAAGGTGCATTTTCTTTTCTGAAGGTCCTCTTTAAGGTTTTCAATGCTCTCTTTCAGTTCATCGGACATACTGTCAATGGACTTTGCAAGCACGCCTATTTCATCAGAGGAGGAGTAGTTGATTTTTTCCTCGAAATTGAGCTTTGCCATTTTATTTGTAATGCGGCTCATTTTTTCAATCTGCATTGTAAAGGGCCTTGTGGCAATACCCCAGGCAACAGTGCCGATTATTGCAATTACAACGCTCATTCCGAGAAGAAGCATGGTAACAACCCTTGTATCCTGGTCAATACCCTTAATCTCCTTGGTCATTATCACGTAGATGCCCTGATTGGTTTCGGTTACAAAAATCAGCTTATCGACCTTTCCGTCCTCGTCCTTACTTTGCTGAAAAAAGTACTCAGCACTGTCGTCGGTGAATTTTTTTATTTCGTAAAGCCCCATCCAATTTTTGTATGAAAGCTTTATTTCCTCGTCGATAAAATGTCTGTAGCTGAAAAAGACGTTTGCCTCTCTGTCAACGGCACTTGCAGTAATTGCATAGGAATCGTTCATGCTTCTCAGTATGACATCAATATTTCTGCTGCCGTTAGCCATTTCGTTTTCAATTTGCTCGGAGTAGCTAACCATTGCCTTTTTCGTGTCATAGATAAAGATATACCTGAGGAAAACACCGCAAAGAAGATTCAGAAGAAGCATACACAAAAGAACACCTATAAGAAAAACGGCAACCACCTTTGTTCTCAGGGTTCTTTTCATACGATTTTTACCTCGCCCTCAAAGCTGTAGCCCACACCTCTGACCGTTCTGATTTTATCACTGTATCTGCCGATTGAGTGCCTGAGCATTTTTATGTGGGTGTCAATTGTTCTGTCGTTACCGTCATAGACGTAGCCCCAGATTTTGTCGAGAATTGCCTCTCTTGTAAGCACAATTGAGCTGTTTTTCATAAGCAGGTGAAGCAGATTGAACTCCTTGGCTGTAAGCTTGACTTCTTCCTTGTCAATGTAAACCTTATGCTCCATAACGGACAGAACAAGAGTGTCACATTCGTATCTTCTGCTTTTTTCCTTTGTGCGTTCCTGAATGAGCCTTTTTGCTCTTTCAAGAAGAACTGCTCTTTTAAAGGGCTTTGCAACGTAATCGTCTGCACCGCTTCTTATGGCTTTGACCTCGCTTTTTTCGTCTGTAAGCGCAGTAAGCATAAGCACCTTACAGTCAGTGTTATCCTTTACAAAGGAAAGCACTTCCCATCCGTCAAATTCAGGCATCATTACATCAAGAACAATTAAGTCGATGTTCTTGTGCTTTTCTATCATTTTAAGCGCCTGTTCACCGTCAAAGGCACAGAGTGTATCATAACCGTCGCTTGTAAATATATCAACAAGAAGCTCGTTAATTCTTATATCGTCGTCAACAACAAGTATACTCATCAGTTTTCTCCTTTCTGCTGAAATAGTATTCGTTTACAACTTACAGACTGATTAAACTATTCCTGTGTGAAATCAGAGTGAAATGAGGGCTAATGCCGTGCAATAGCCCTCTCTTAAGTTAATCCTTGATTAAATCTATAACCTCTGCGGGAATAAGCACGCTCTTTACAAATCCCTCATCAGTCACACTGCAGAAAACGTAACCGTTGGGAGTAATAGCACTTCCCGACTCGTAAATTTCCTTACCGATTGTGTTATTGGCAGGAATACCTGAGGGTCTTGGAATGCTTTCATCGAGAAGGTCAGCGTATTCATAACCGCCCTGGATTCTGTAAAGAAGGTCGTAAATCAGCTGATAATCCTTTCCGATTACTTCGTCCTTTGAAACATATTCGCCTGTTTCTGCGTCGAAAATATAACCCTCGACGCTGCGTTTTGAAATAACAACGCTGTCCTCTTCTTCATTTTCGGGGTTGTATTCGCTTATATCAACAATGGTTGAAATGTACTTTTCATCGGAATAAGTAACCTCAGAGGAAATGTGCACAACAATGGGAAGGTCGCTCTTTTCGCCCTTGTATTCCTCAAAGTACTTGTCCGCATCTTCAGCACTCTTTTTGTACTTTGAAAGCACCTCACTGTAAAGAAGATTTACAGCTTTTTCACCCATGGAATCCCCTTTGAAGCACGGATACTCAATGGAATATTCGCAGAACACCGTTCCGTCGCTGAGCTTGCCTTCAAACAGCTCACGCTTCATTTCATAACGGAAAGCGCCGTCGTTTTCAACCATAATTCCGTCGCCGTCAAAAATAGGCTCGCTACTGATACGTGAAATTATCCACTTGCCTTCGTTGGCTTCGTCTTTTTTGGCAATAGCGTACATCTTGCCTGCCTGTCTGCCCTCAGAGCCGTTGGCACTGTAGAAAACGCAGTCTACGTAATAGCTTCCGTCCTGAATTCTCTTTGATGAAACAACATCAGCTTCAACAGTGGGAACACTTGTCTCCTCAATAGCCTTAAAATAGTAGTAACCGCCGTAGCAGTAAGCATTTTCAAGGTTAAGAGTATGGTTGGGAACAAGTCCGAAGCTTTCAATAATTGCGTCAACCTTATCTATGGGAAGCTTGTAATATGAATAAGCCCCCTCTTCGTTTTCAAAGCGTTCTGCAGGGTCTGCAGTATCGGTCACAACAGCAGCCTTGTTACCAAAGCTCTGATAAAGTCCGCCCTTGCTTTCCGGCATAATATTAACGTAAAACTCGTCAGAAGCAGTGTCGTCGTCAAGCTCAAAGCCTGTAAGGACAAAAAGATCTGAAAGATAGTTTTCAAGCTCACCTTCGTCAACGGGAGTAAGTGAGGAAAGTGCCATAGTCTTTACGGTATCGTCCTCGTTAAAGACATCGGTAAAAACACTAAGACAGCTGAGAGCCCCCATAAGCACAGCCATAATGCATACGGCTGAAACTATAAAGCGTGAGGCACCTTTTTCCTTTTTGCCCATACTCTTAAGCTTCTCTTTGCCCTTTTCCTTGATTTTCTCTTGTCTTATTTCTTTTCTGCCCTGCTTTTTTTCCGAAGCTTCTTCTTTGCTTTCAGCAACCTCGTTAAGCTTTTCAGAATCTATTGTTACCTTGAAGTTCTTTTTCTCTTTCTGAACTTCATCAGCCGGATTTCCGCAATTGGGGCAACCGGCAAGGGAATCGTCAAATTCGGTAGCGCACTTTTTACAAATCATTTTCTTTAATTCTCCTTTGAAAAGTGTAAGCGGTTTTTACTCTGAATCAAAGCTCAGTGTATATTTTTCTTGCATTTTCAATGTCATTTGCAATTGCTTTTTTAAGTTCATCAACAGACGGGAATTTCTTTTCCTCTCTGAGATACTTTATAAGGAAAACCTCTGCTTTTTTGCCGTAGAGATTTCCGGAAAAATCAAATATGCAGGTTTCGCTTCTGAGAGAAGTTCCTCCTACGGTGGGTCTGATTCCCACGTTTGTTACGGCGGGATAGACCTTTCCCTCAACCTTTACCCTTGAGGCGTAAACTCCGTACTTCGGAACGATAAAATTCTCGGGGAAGTATTGGTTTATGGTAGGTGTGCCGATTTCGTGACCTATTCCGTCACCTTTTTCAACAGTTATATGGTAGGAAAATTCCTTTCCCAGCATTCTGTTTGCCTTTTCGATTTCGCCCTCAGAGATAAGCTTTCTGATTTTAGTTGAGCTTACAACTTCTCCATCAAGCTCAACCGCAGACAGTGTGCAGACCTCAACACCCTTTTCACAAAGGCTGTTTTTTAAGGTTTCTGCGTTGCCTTTTCCTCCCTTTCCGTATCGGTAATCGTAACCGCAGGAAACAAATCTTGCACTCAAGCTTTCAGAAAGAACCCTCTTTGAAAACTCGTCAGGCTCAAAATTCATAGCTTCTCTGAAATTGAAATCCACTACTTTAAAGCCCATTTTTATAAGGGCTTCTCTTTTTTGCTCCTCGCTCATAAGCATGGGAGGAACAACGCCGGAAATAAGCTTTCTCGGGTGAATGTCAAAAAGCATAACGGTGGGAATAAGGTTTTTATCCTTTGCTGCTTCAAGAGCCTTTGTGAGAACAGCTCTGTGTCCGATATGAATGCCGTCAAAGTAGCCGAGAGCCACAGCCGTTCCTTTTTCTCTTTCTTCTTTTGTCAAACAAAGCACCTTACTTATTCACCTCTGTAAACCCTTTTGGGCGAAAGACTGATTCTTTCACTGTCAATTTCGCCTATGCCGAGAAATTCGTTTTCCGGGGAGTACACACAGTACAGTCCCGGCTCTTTTTTTCCGCCGAAGCGGTTGGTGTCAAGCTCTCCCCCGTTTGAAAAGCGTTTTGCCTGAGGAGCGCTGACCTTTAACTTGTCATATGAAATAAATTCGTCAACTTTTGTCAATGCTTCACTGAGTCTGCCCTCGTCCTTAAGAATCTGCAGCTCTTCCACGGTAAAGCATTTTTCAATTGAAACGCCGTTTGCCTTTGTACGCATAAGCGAAGTCATAACTGCTCCGCACTTAAGCTCTTCTCCGATATCGGAAATGAGTGAACGGATATACGTTCCGCTTGAACATTCCACGTCAATTACGTACTCGTTTTTCTCCTCGTCTGAGGAAACAAGTTCAAGGGAGTAAACCGTAACCTTACGGCTCTCTCTTTCAATTTCAATACCCTGCCTTGCAAGCTCGTAAAGCCTTACGCCGTTTTTCTTTATAGCAGAGTACATAGGGGGAAGCTGCATAATTTCGCCCCTGAATTTTCCGAGAGCTTTTTCCACGTCCTCTTTTACAGCAGTAACCTCGTTTTCCGAAAGCACCTTGCCGGTTATATCCAGAGTGTCCGTGGTTTTACCGAGAATAAAAGTGGCTCTGTATGCCTTGTCGTGGCTCGGAATAAGCTCAATGAATCTTGTTGCATTTCCTAAGGCAATAGGCAGAACGCCCGTTGCCATAGGGTCAAGAGTGCCGGTGTGACCTGCCTTTTTTTCCGAAAAGATTCTGCGCATTTTTGCCGCAGCTATAAAAGAAGTAATTCCCTCTTCCTTGTTAAGAAAAACAAAACCGGTCACATTTTTCACTCCTTATAATACATCGCTTAAAATATAGTCAATTAACTTAAGCTTAGCCTGCTCAGGTGTACCCTTCATTTCGCAGCCGCCTGCTCTGATATGTCCGCCGCCGCCGAAATGAGCGCAGATTGAAGATGCGTCATAGCTCTCGCTTGTACGGATCGAAACACCTGTAGCACCGCCATCCTCTTCTTTTACGGTTATGCCGATTTCTACCCCTTCAATCTGTCTTGTAATGGGCTTGATTGCGTCAAGGGCAGATTTGTCAGTACCGCTGTTTCTGAGCATTTCCTTTGTTACGGTAATAACTGCAACCTTACCGCCTGCAAAGCATTCCAGAGACTCGTAGCACATTCTTTCAAGCATAATACTGTTCATGCTCTTTGTGTCGAACATTTTCTCGTTTATTCTGCTGTGGTCTGCACCACACTCAATAAGTTCAGCTGCAATTCTGTGAGTTCTTGCAGTCACGTTTGAATACTTGAAGCAGCCTGTATCTGTGCTGCAGCCCGTATAAATGCAGTCTGCAATACCCTTGTCAATCTTTGCCCCCAGCGCCTTGATAACCTCAAAGAGGATCTCGCAGGCTGAAGCACTGTCAGGCTCAACATAAGTCTTTTTTGCAAAAAGCTTTCCTGTACCATGGTGGTCAATTGAAAGATCAACTCTGTCAGCGTACTTTTCTATAAAAGCATCACCTAAAAGCGTTTTCTCTGCTATATCAACACAAACAATAAACTCTTCCTCAAAGCTGTCGTCGGTAAGACCGTCATAAAGATGAGCATACTTCTCATTTATGGGGTCTGCGTTTAAAAGCCTTGCTCTTTTTCCCAGTTGTCTTAAGGCTCTGAGCAGTGCAAAGCCGCTTCCCAGAGTGTCACCGTCGGGATTTCTGTGGGTAAGAATAAGGATTTTATCTGCATTTTTCAGTTCGTTTACTGCCGTAGAAAAATCTGTAAGCATCTTACTCACCTCTGGTTTCTTCCAGCTTTTTAAACATATTGAAGCTCTGTTCAATAGAATCGTCAGCGATAAATTTAAGTTCGGGAGTTTTTCTCAGGTGAAGTCTTGAGCCAATCTCACGTCTGATATATCCCGTTGCTGCTGTAAGACCCTTTACAGCTTCCTTTGCTGATTCAATACCCTTGAGGTCACTGACGTAAACCTTTGCAAAAGAAGCGTCAGAGGCAACCTCAACACGCACAACTGTAAGCATTTTGCCCATAACTCTCGGGTCCTTAAGCTCACGGATAATTGCAATTATCTCACGTCTTATATCTTCCGATACTCTGTTAATTCTGAATCCTGCCATATAGGGTTCCTTTCGTTTCTTATATTAAAACGAATGATGTTCTGAATTTTTGCCAAAGCAAAAGCTCAGTCGAATAACAATTATTCACTATTCATTATTCATCATTCATTATTCATTTGATTGATTTGTGCACAAATCAATCTCTGTATTCTTCCATCATAAATGCTTCGAAAATATCGCCTTCCTTGATGTCGTTGAACTTTTCAAGACCGATACCGCATTCGAAGCCTGAAGCAACTTCCTTAACGTCGTCCTTGAAACGGCGAAGTGAGGAAATTGAGTCCTCAGTAATAACGATACCGTCACGTACAACACGGATCTGAGCGCTTCTCTGAACCTTACCTTCAAGAACGTAGCTACCAGCAATCTTACCTGCAGATGAAAGGTTCATAACTGTTCTTACTTCAATTCTGCCGAGAGCAACCTCACGGAATTTAGGAGCAAGCATACCCTTCATAGCTGCTTCGATTTCTTCGATGCAGTCGTAGATTACTCTGTACATTCTCATTTCAACCTTGTCTCTTTCAGCAAGGCTCTGAGCATTTGTATCGGGACGAACGTTGAAGCCTACAATAATTGCGTTTGAAACGCCTGCAAGCTGAACGTCGCTTTCATTGATTGCACCAACACCGCCGTGAATTACACGAACCTTAACCTCTTCGTTGGAAAGCTTTTCAAGGTTCTGCTTAACTGCTTCAACCGAGCCCTGAACGTCAGCCTTAACGATGATGTTAAGCTCTTTCATCTGACCTTCCTGAAGTGAGGAGAAGAGATTGTCAAGAGTAACCTTCTGGAATGCCTTGAACTGCTCTTCCTTGGCATCGTGCTTCTTCTTTTCAACAAGCTCGCGTGCAAGCTTTTCGTCTGAAGCTACGTCGAATGTATCACCTGCACCCGGAGTTGTGTCAAGACCTGTGATTTCAACGGGAACAGAGGGACCTGCTTCCTTGATTCTCTGGCCTCTTTCGTTGGACATAACTCTTACACGGCCAACTGACTGACCTGCAACAACAATGTCACCAACCCTGAGTGTACCGTTCTGTACAAGAAGAGTTGCAATAGGACCGCGGCCCTTGTCAAGTCTTGCTTCAATTACAACGCCCTTAGCTGCTCTGTTGGGGTTAGCCTTAAGCTCAGCCATTTCTGCAACAAGGAGAATGGATTCGAGAAGGCTGTCAATACCCATCTGTGTCTTAGCTGAAACGGGAACACAAATTGTTTCACCGCCCCATTCTTCGGGAACAAGGCTGTATTCTGTAAGCTGCTGCTTAACTCTGTCGGGGTTAGCGCCTTCCTTATCCATCTTGTTGATTGCAACAATAATTTCTACACCTGCAGCCTTTGCGTGGTTGATAGCTTCAATTGTCTGAGGCATAATACCGTCATCAGCAGCAACAACAAGAACTGCGATATCCGTTGCCATTGCGCCTCTTGCTCTCATTGATGTGAAAGCTGCGTGGCCCGGTGTGTCAAGGAAGGTGATCTTCTGACCGTCAAGGTCAACTCTGTAAGCACCGATGTGCTGTGTAATACCGCCGGCTTCGCCTGAAGCAACCGATGCGTTACGGATTGCGTCAAGAATTGAAGTTTTACCGTGGTCAACGTGACCCATAACTACAACAACGGGATCTCTCGGAAGAAGGTCTTCTTCTGTATCCTCGTGGTCGTCAATGATTCTTTCTTCGATTGAAACAACAACTTCCTTTTCAACCTTTGCACCAAGCTCTGTTGCAACGATTTCAGCTGTATCAAAGTCAATTGTCTGGTTAACTGAAGCCATTACACCAAGCTTGAACATTTCCTTGATAACTTCAGCGGCAGTTCTTCTGAGAAGGTTTGCAAGGTCGCCGACAGTGATTTCATCGGGAATTTTAATTGTAAGAGTTTTCTTAGCTCTTTCAGCCTTGATTCTCTCCATTCTTTCCTGCTCGGTTTCTCTCTTCTTTGAAAAGCCCTTCTTCTTATTGTACTGCTGTGACTTCTGCTTTAACTTCTGCTTGTTTGAAGCGTTGTCGTTCATTCTGTTAGCAGGAGCAATTTCTTCGTATCTTTCGTTGTACTTTTCAAGGTCAACGTTGCTGCTTCTTGTGTCAACACGTCTTGTTTCACCCTTTGTTCTGGGCTGAAGTGCCTTTTCCTGCTTTTTGGGTGCTTCCTGCTTCTTGGGAGCTTCTTTAGCTGCAGCAGCAGGCTTCTTTTCAGCTTTGGGAGCGTCCTTTTTGGGTTCTGCTTTAGCTTCAGCCTTCTTTTCAGCCTTGATTGCTTCCTTCTTAGCTTCAGCTTTCTTTTCTGCTTTAGCTTCGACCTTTGCTTCTTCCTTAACCTCTTGCTTTACCTCAGCTGCTGCTTCTTCCTTAGCCTTTTTCTGAGCTTCGCCTGCTGCAAAGTAAGCGTCAAAGTTCTGAACCTCATTTTCCTGAGTGATTGTTTCGAATATAAGGTCAAGCTCTCTGTCCTCAAGAGCTGTCATGTGTTTTCTCGGTTCGTCTGTATACTTTTCGAGAATTTCAAGGATTTTCTTGCTGTTGATACCGAAGTCCTTAGCAACCTCGTGCACTCTGTATTTTTCTCTGGGCATAGTATCATCCTTTCCGTATAGTTATATATCTTCGCTGTATTTTTTCTGTAAAGCTATCGCAAAGCCCTCGTCGTCAACGGTTATTACCGCCGCCTTAGAGCCGATCGCCTTGGAAAGCCCGAGTGTTTCGTATTTTGTAATAAGTACGGGAATATTCTTGCCTTCAAAGCTGCAGGCATGGCTCATTTCCCTTTTAAGTCTGTCTGAGCCCTCAGAAGATATTACACAAAGCTTTGCCTTGTTTTTCACAATAGAGCTTATTGCCGCATCGTGACCTAAGCTGAGCTTTCCGCTTCTTCTTGCCATACCTAAGAGATTAAGAAATTTATCATTCACCGTCTCTCATCTCCTCGGCCATTTTTTCATATATTTCCTCATCTATTTCGCACTGAAGAGCTTTTGAAAAACGCTTTGCCTTTCTTGCTTTTTCAAAGCATTCGCTTTTTCTGCAAATGTAAGCACCTCTGCCGTTTTTCTTGCCTACAAGGTCAAGACTTACTTCGTAGGTAACCTCTCCGTCTTCATTTTCGGGCTTGATTTTTGTTTTTACAACTCTCACAAGCTCTTTCTGAGGAAACATTTCACCGCAGCCGAGGCATTTTCTCATGGGGATTTTTCGTTCTGCCATTTAAAGCACCTCTTTTCTGAGGTAATTATTCGTTAGCCGCACTGAGGGGCTTGATGTCGATTTTCCAGCCTGTAAGCTTAGCTGCAAGACGAACGTTCTGTCCCTTGTTACCGATTGCAAGTGAAAGCTGACCGTCAGGCACAATTACTCTGCAAGCCTTTGCGCCGTTTTCATCAACTGCAACTGAAAGAACCTCTGCCGGAGCAAGAGCAGCTGAAATGTATTCAGCGGGGTCTTCACTGTAGCGTACGATGTCAATCTTTTCGCCGCAGAGGATTTCAACAACGTTGTTGACTCTCTGACCTCTGGGACCGATGCAAGCACCTACTGCGTCTACGTTTTCGTCTTTGCTGCCAACAGCAATCTTTGTTCTTGAGCCTGCTTCTCTTGAAACAGACATGATTTCAACAACACCGTCGTAAATTTCGGGTACTTCCATTTCGAAAAGTCTCTTTACAAAGCCGGGATGCTTTCTTGTGATGTTAGCGTAGCTTGTGCCGCCGTCTTCCTTGATTGAAGCAACATAAACCTTGATAAGCTGACCGGGAGTGAAGGTTTCACCGGGAAGCTGATCTGCCTTGGGAAGAATTGCGTTAGCTCTGCCGATTTCAATTGAAACGTCACCTGTTTCGGGATAAACGATGTTAACCTTAGCGGTAACAACCTCCTGATTTCTGCTCTGGAATTCCTTGGAAGCAAGCTCTCTTTCAGCTTCTCTGATACCCTGACGGATAACGCTCTTAGCTGTCTGAGCAACGATTCTGCCGAACTTCTTGGGCTCAAGAGTAAGTCTGATGAATGAACCTACCTGTGCGCTTTCGTCGTAGTTTCTTGCCTGCTCAAGTGTCATTTCTGCAAGAGGCTCTTCAACTTCATCAACAACTGCGATGTTTACATATACATCCATTGTCTGCTTTTCGGGGTCGATATCGCAAACAACGTTATCTCTGTTGCCGTAGCTGTTTCTTGTTGCAGAGATAATGGCTGCCTTGATTTTGTCGAAAATATATTCTGAAGAGATACCCTTTTCCTCTTCAAGCATTTTTACCGCTTCAAAAAATTCTTTGTTCATTTTTTCTTATTCAATCCTTTCGTCATTTTTTACATATTGAAATCGTCGAGCTTTACGAATGAAGCTTCCTTTTTTGTAAAGGTGAAGCCGCTTTCGTCTTCGAGTCTTATTGTAATATTGCCGTCGCTGTAGCTTTCGAGAATTCCTGAAAACTCTCTTTTTCCCTCAACGGGTCTTATCATTTTTACCTTGATTTTTTCGCCGATGTACTTTTCAAAATGCTCGTCTTTTACAAGCTCTCTTTCAACACCGGGTGAGCTTACTTCAAGAATGTAAGCCTGCTCAATGGGGTTGGCCTCATCAATGGGACCGTCAATTGCATGGCTGAGGTCTACGCAGTCGTCAATTCCGACACCGCCCTCTTTGTCAATAAAGACACGCAGATACCACTGTGAGCCTTCCTTAAGGAAGCGGACGTCCCAGATTGAAAGTCCAAGCTCTTTTGCAAGCGGTTCAACAATGTCCCACACGATTTTAACCGTGTTTCCGCCTTTTGCCATTTTGTTCACTCCTTTAAAATATTCAATTGTAGGTCGTAATGTATTTAAGACAATGAAGAAGAGCGGACTCGCTTGAGCCCACTCTAAAGGTTTACATTACGGATTGTATGTATAATATCATACTTTTATTAATTTTGCAAGGGGTTTAACAAATTATTTACTAAGCGAAATAATTCTCCACAGCGTACATAAAGCCGTCAATAAGAAACGCTCTTGCTTCTTTTGCCACATCTCTGTATAAAAACAGGTCAAAGGCATGGAAGCAGCCGTCAAACACCTTGAGCTTCACATCAACACCTGCTTTTTTCAGGTTATCAACATAAATCATCGTTTCATCATAGAAGGGCTCAATATTGCCAATATAGGTAAGCGTCGGGGGCAGATTTGTGTAATCCGTTTCTCTTGCCGGTGCGGCATACTTTGAAACCTTATCTGTGCCGTAGTTTTCACCGAGATACAGCTTCCACGCATATTCGTTATTCTTTGTGTTCCATACGGGGCCGTCGTTATTCTGCGATGAGGGTGTAATCATTCTGTCGTCAAGCATAGGATAAAGGGGCATCTGAAAGGCAATATTCACGTCGCCTCTGTCTCTTGCTGCAAGAGTCACTGCCGCGCAGAGTCCGCCGCCGGCACTGTTACCGCCCACAAAAATCTGATTATCACGCATACCGTATTCCTTGCCGTTGTCACGCAGCCACAAAAGTGAGTTATAGCAATCGTCAAAGGCCGCAGGATAGGGAGCTGAGGGTGAATTGATATAATCGGGAGCAACCACAACACAGCCTGAAGCAAGAACAAAGGCTTCAATAAAGCTGAAATCCTGCTCAGGAGCACCGAGGGCATAACCGCCACCGTGAATCCACAGAAGTCCCGGCACATCATTCTTTTTCTCTTTTGGCGAATACACGCAAAGGCGAAGCTTGCTACCATCCTCACGGGTGATATATTTTTCCTCATACTTAACCTTGAAAGCAAGGTTCATTCCACAAAGAAAATTATCTATAAAGAAATTACCGAGCTTTACAAAGCCGTCTGAAAAAGAGGGCATCAGGGTTCTCATAAGGATTCCCTCAACACGCACTGAAGGGTTGATGTCTTCATTTTTAATGTTCCGTTCAATCTTAAAGGGATTCTGCAGTGCAAAGGCACTGCCGGAGAGGGTGAAAAGCAGCGAAACAACGAGAATCACTGAGAGAATTCTTTTTTTCATAAGCCTGCTCCTTTCATCATTTTTACTGTAAGATTTTATCACATAAAAACCATTTTGACAATTAAAACTCATAACTATTAATTTATTCTTATTATTTTGTCAACGAACCGCCTTAGTTTAGTTTCTTTCGCTCCCTCAACTGAACTTTTTATTTTTTCAAAACACATTTGCCGTTTCTCTTAACAAAATTTTAAAATTAGATTTTTTTCCAATATGTATATTGCAAACTCAATATTATTTTTGGTATAATATCCCTGCAGGGAAACGGAAAGCACCTGTAAATTTTTGAAGAAGGAGATGCTTAAAATGCTTTTCACTTATGTTGCAACAACAATTATGCTCGCTCTCACAAAGGCTTTCACTAAGGCCTGGTTACACATCATTTTCTGATAAACTGAATTAAACTTAAAGGAGCAGTTCCGCGGAACTGCTCCTTAATTTTTGTTTTACTTTTTCTTAACCTTGTTGAGCTTTGCGTTGATTTCAAGAAGGTCTTCCTTTGAGAAAATGCCATTTGCCATAGATGCTGCTCTCTTGATTGAGAAGCCCGAAACCATATTGAAAAGTCCCTTTAACATATCAGGCTTAACCTTTACACCGTCAAGGGAGAAGCCCATTATGTCGCCGCCCTTGCCGCTGTCCTTCTTCTTGCTCTTCATCTTCTTTACAAGACCGAGAACAACACCGAGAAGCACCATCTTGCCCTTAGCTGTAGCCCAGATTTCACCTATCTCGTCGTTGATTGAGAAGTAGCCGTCGGGTGTGTTGATTTCAAACCAGTTGATTACATCGCCCTCATCCTTGAGGATGTAAGCTTCGTTGGGTGTGTCAACCTTGCGTATTGTGCTTTCGTCTGAAAGGTCGCCTGCAACTGCCTTAAGTGCGGTTTCGCCTTCATTCTTAACATTGAAGTAGAAGAAGGGATACTTGCCTTTTTTCTGCTTGCCTACGCTTACGCCGTTTGCAAAAAGCTCAACCTCGTCGCAGTTTGAGTATACTGTTACCTTTGTAACATCCTCAACTCTGTCAATGTATTTCTTTGAGCAAAGGTGTACCATGGGTTCGGGATTGAGCCATGCCTTGTACGCATAGAAGGAGTCCTTCTTATACTTTCTGTCGAAGGTTACAAGACCCTTGTGGTTCATACCGTCCTCGCCGCCTTCGCTTCTTGCGTCTGCAGCAAAGTCGAACATATTCCAAACATGAGTTGCCCAAAGGTAGGGTCTGTCACCAATCTGCTTGATAAGCTCCTCGTGGTAATATGCCTGATATTCTTCAGTGTAGTCACCCTGCTTGGGGTCTGAGGTATGCCAGTCGAGAGCTTCACAGCCGTACTCACTGCAGCCGATAGCTTTCTTCGGGTATTTTGCGTGGAAGTTGTCGAACCAGGGTCCGTTCATATCAGTCTTTCCGCCGTACCAGCCGAAATAGTGGTTGAAGGAAACAACATCACTGATGTGTACATATTCATCGTCAATGCCGCACATTGATACAACTGCAACAGTTGTAAGACGGGTATCGTCCATATCGTGGCAAAGGTCATTGAGCATCTTATGGTTATTGATAAGACTTTCGTCAGCACCTGCAATTGAAATTTCGTTTGAAAGACCCCAGAAGAAAATTGAGGGATGATTGTAGTTCTGAGCGATAAGCTCCTTCATCTGTGTCTTTGTGTTTTCAAAGCCATTGGGCATATGTCTTGAAATGTAAGGAATTTCAGCCCAGATTACCATACCGTATTCATCGCAAAGGTCATAGAATACCTGTGAGTGCTGATAGTGAGCAAGACGGATTGTTGTTGCGCCAACTTCCTTGATAAGCTCCATGTCTTCCTTGTGGTGCTCGGGAAGAAGTGCGTTACCGATATCTTTTCTGTCCTGATGGCGTGATACACCGCGAAGAGGGTATTCCTTACCGTTGAGAATGAAGCCCTTTTCAGGGTCAACCTCAAAGTAGCGGCAACCGAAGCGTGTGCTTACCTCATCAATTTCCTTACCGTCTTCAATAAGAACTGCACGCAGAGTATAGAGATAGGGGTCAGCAATACCGTTCCAGAGGTGAACGTTTTCAATTGTCATTTCTGTTTCAGGATTTTCGCCCTCAGCTTCTGCAGTAAGAATTACTTTACCTGCATCAATAATTTCAAAGCGAACCTTACCCTCACAGTAAGCCTTTGCTTCAATTTCAGCCTTGTCACCCTTTACCTCAGGAGTAACATTGATACCGGGTGCACCGTAGTAATCAAGGTCAAAGTGCTTTTTGGGAACGCCGATTACACTTACATCACGGTAGATACCGCCGTAGAATGTGAAGTCAGCCATCTGGGGATAAACGAAATCGTTGGGAGTGTTGTCTGCTGAAACAACAAGCAGGTTTTCGTCCTTGATGTCCTCGAGCTTTACTCTGAAGGTTGAGTAGCCGCCGTGGTGAACCATAAGGCTCTTGCCGTTAAAGAAAACTTCAGCTGTTGAGTTTACACCGTCAAACTGAAGATAGATTTCTTCGCCTTCGGGAAGGTCAGCTTTTGAAAGTGACTTTGCAAAGAAGCACTTGCCTCTGTAATAGTCATTACCGCCGTCCTGACCGTCTTTTTCGTTCCATGTATAGGGAAGATTTTTCTGCTCCCAGTCAGTGGGGAGAGCTGCGGGGACTTCTTTGGCTTCCTTTGAAAAAAGCCAGTTTTCGTTGATGATTTTAATGTTTCTCATGGGGTTCCTCCTTAGCAGTAAAAATATTTTGTTCAACTATTCATTTTATCAATAAATGCAACTTCTTCTGTTAATAACCTGTTAATATTCACTAAATTTAATAATATATGGTCTGCCCTCATTTTTTTACTCTTTAACAATTGACATTTATATTTGCTTATGCTATTATTGTATAGATAAAAAATACCCTTAAACGGAGGAAAAAACAATGAACAGAATCAAGACTATCGAAACAAAAGATATCAAGAACACTGTTAAGAACGGCGGTTGCGGTGAATGCCAGACATCATGTCAGTCAGCTTGCAAGACATCATGCGGTGTAGCTAACCAGCAGTGCGAAAACAACAAATAAGACACAATGAAAAATCCGCTGCCTGAGGGCAGCGATTTTTTTGGAAAAAGGACGATTATTATGGTTCATCAGTATAAATTAAACGGTTACAATATCGTACTTGACACCTGCAGCGGCAGTGTACACACCGTTGACGAGGTAGCTTATGATATTATCGAAATGTATAAAACTCACTCTGAGGAAGAAATCGTAGCTTTCATTCTTCAGAAGTACGCTCACCTTCCCGACGTGACAGAAGAGGAAATTCACCTTTGCCTTGAGGACGTAAAAGCACTTGAGGAAAACGGAAAGCTTTTTTCAGAAGATAAGTTCGAAGAGCTTGCATACAATTTCAAAAATAACTCTAAGGTTATAAAAGCTCTCTGTCTCCACGTTGCACACTCCTGTAATCTTGCCTGCTCCTACTGCTTTGCAGGTCAGGGCAAGTACCACGGCAAGGACGCCCTTATGAGCTTTGAAACAGGTAAACGTGCTTTTGATTTTCTTATTGAAAACTCAGGCACAAGACGCAACCTTGAGGTTGACTTTTTCGGTGGCGAGCCTCTTTTAAACTGGGACGTCGTAAAAAAGCTTGTTGAATACGCAAGAAGCATTGAAAAAGAAAAGAACAAAAACTTCCGTTTCACTCTCACCACCAACGGCGTTCTTATTAACGATGAGGTTATTGAGTTTGCCAACAAGGAAATGAGCAACGTTGTTCTCAGCCTTGACGGCAGAAAAGACGTTCACGACAGATTCAGAGTTGACTATGCAGGCAAAGGCAGCTACGATAAGATTCTGCCTAAGTTCAAAAAGCTTGTTGAAAGCCGTAAGGGTGAAAACTACTATATGCGTGGTACCTTCACCCACTTCAACACCGATTTTACTAAGGACATTTTTCATATGGCTGACCTGGGCTTCAGGGAGCTCAGTATGGAGCCCGTTGTATGCTCACCCGACAGCCCCTCTGCTCTTACCGAGGAGGATTTACCCGTACTTTTCGAGCAGTATGAAATTCTCGCTAAAGAAATGATAAGACGCAGAAAAAGCGGCGAAGGCTTTACCTTCTACCACTATATGCTTGACCTTAAAAACGGCCCCTGCATTTATAAGAGAATCAGCGGTTGCGGCTCAGGAACAGAGTATATGGCTGTTACTCCCAAGGGCGACCTTTATCCCTGCCACCAGTTTGTAGGCGAAGAGGAATACTGTCTCGGCAACATCTGGGACGGGGTCAAAAATACTGACGTTCAGGATAAGTTCCGTCTTTGCAACGCATATTCAAGAGAGGAATGCCGTGACTGTTGGGCTAAGCTTTACTGCTCAGGCGGCTGCGCTGCTAACTCTTACCACGCAACAGGCAGTGTAAACGGCGTTTACAAATACGGCTGTGAGCTTTTCAAAAAGAGAATCGAATGTGCAATCATGATGAACGTTGCAGAGGCAGAAGAATGAACACTCCCATTGTCGATTTCGTAAAAAAATACGAGGATAAAAATGCCGTAAGGCTTCATATGCCGGGACACAAGGGCAAAAGCTTTCTCGGTGCAGAAAATATTGATATAACGGAAATCGAGGGTGCTGATGTGCTTTACTCCCCCGACGGAATTATAGAGGAAAGCGAAAATAACGCCTCCTCTCTTTTCAGTACCAAACACACCTTTTATAGTACTGAAGGGTCCTCACTCTGTATCCGTGCTATGGTTTTTCTTGCTTGTCAGGGCAAAGATAAGCCTCTGATTCTTGCTTCAAGAAATTCGCATAAGGCTTTTCTTTATGCCGCAGCCCTTTGCGATTGCGATGTCGGCTGGATTTACGCAGAAAAAAGCAGCCACCTTTGCTCGTGTGACATTACAGCCGAAGAAGTAAAAAACGCCCTTGAAGCTTCGAGGAAAAAGCCTTGTGCCGTTTACGTCACTTCCCCCGACTATCTCGGAAACATACTCGATATAGAGAGCATATCAGTTGTGTGCAGAGAATACGGTGTGCCCCTGCTCGTTGATAACGCTCACGGGGCGTATCTGGGCTTCCTCAGCGAAAACAAGCATCCCATTCACCTCGGTGCCTCAATGTGCTGTGATTCCGCCCACAAAACACTTCCTGTGCTTACAGGCGGAGCTTATCTTCACCTTTCGGAAAATGCACCCGAAGCTTTCTTTGAAAACGCACGTACTGCACTTTCGCTTTTTGCTTCAACAAGTCCATCTTACCTTATTATGCAGTCTCTTGATTTGTGTAATGCCTATCTGACTGACGGTTATGAAGAAAAGCTTCACTGCACTGTAAAAAAGATCAACGATCTCAAGTCATTTTTAACCGAAAAGGGCTTTGCACTTGAGGGAAAAGAACAGCTTAAAATAACCGTTGCTCCCCTTTCCTTTGGATATACAGGCTTTGAGCTTTATGAAAAATTAAAAGGCAGAGACATTTTCTGCGAATTCTGCGACAGAGATTATCTTGTTATGATGTTCACTCCCGAAACCTCGGACAGCGACTTTGAAAAGGTAAAAGCGGCTTTCACTCTCATTGAAAGAAAAGAACCACTCCCCGAAGAAAGAACAGAGCTTATAACAAAGCCCATTCAGGCAGTGACTGTAAGAAAAGCTGTTTTTTCACCTCACGAAACAGTCAGTGCTGAAGCTTCCGAAGGCAGAATCTGCGCTTGTCCCACCGTTTCCTGCCCGCCTGCAATACCCATTGCAGTAAGCGGTGATAGAATTACGGCGGAAACAGTAAAGCTTTTCAGAAGATACAATATCACTGAAATTGAAGTTATAAAATAAATCAAAGATATAAAAACAACCCTCAGGAGGAAATCCTGAGGGTTGCTGTTTTTAGGGCATCCCGCCGAAGAAACCAGAGGTGTGAAAAGCTGATTTTTTAACCGTCGGCGGTTAAGTATATTCTAATGTAAATCAATCCTGTTTTCAATTGCTTCAAGAAAAGTATTTTTTGCGCAACACTTTTGCAACATCCGCAAAAATCTTACAAATCAATACTCAAGTGAAACTATACGGTTGCTTACATACGCCAGTGCCGCCTCTTTTGAAAACACAAAATCTCCCCGTTCAAGATAATCGAACAGACTATTGAAGCTGTTAATCAGAGATTTGTCTTTGATAACAACCAGAAACGGCTTTTCGGTGGTTTCGCCTTCATGGAATATATAACCGTAAATAAGCGCTCCGCTTGCAGTAATTTCAATCTGCAGATTAGTGGGAATATTAAGCTTTTTGTTGTCCAGAATACGTGCATTACCCTGCTTTACAGCTTCGTAGAGCCTTTCAAAAAGCCGCTTAAGCGTTTGTTTAGGTATTCTGTCTGCATATTCAGACGGCATCTCAAGGCACTCTCTTTCCTTAAAAAGAAAATCGAGCCCCTCAACAGTCATATACTGATTGTACCTGATTACTTTATTGATATTGCTGTAATGATCGTTGGCAACATTAACAAGAAAATCTCTGTTGGGCAGCCCGGATTTACAGATAGAATAAAAGAAATCCTTATCCGTATAGCACATAAGACAGGGAATGGGGCATATCTCGTAAATGTCGGGACCATTCATAACTGCTGCCACATAAGTGTCTTTAAGCTCAAAAATATCCGGCATTTCTTCACCCAGCCTGTTGCAGATTTCAATAAGCTTTTCTGCTCTTTGTCTGATATCCTCAACAGCCTTACCGTCACATATATAAATTCCGTTTTTATCATTGAACAAAACTGCACTTTTTTCACCAACAACAAAATAGGGATAAACACTATTGTTTTCAACCTTCATATCGGAATAGTAATAGTAAAGAAAATGCTTGTTGTAAAAATATTTGAGTGCGGAAAAAAGCACCCTGAAATTCTCTTTTGCGCTGTTTTCATTTGTAAAATTCACAATATGTCTGAATTTTTTGACTTCACCCTTCTTACAGCAACTGTAAAAAAGAGCATCCATTTTTATGTTTTCAAAAGGATAATTGGTTGCTATTTCCTTTTCTGAATTCTCAACAATAATATGATTTACCGCTGACAGAATTTCGTCCGAGTCACTAAGAGCGAACTTCTTGTCAAATGCACCAATTTTCTGCTCCTCGGTTTTAAGACTGCTGCTGAAAGAATTCAGCTTTTCAATTATAAATTCAATTTTTTCAAACTCCGATTCGCCGTAAAAGGATACAAAAAAAAGCTTTGTAAGCTTTCTCTCTTCCTCAGCTGTGAATCTTATTGATTCGATAAGATTTTTAAATGCCTCAGGCTTTAGCTTTCGTTTTGAATCGATTATATGATAAAGGTCGCCTCTGTTGAGACCCAGCATATTTGCCGCTGAATTGAGACTTATGTCATGCTTTTTAAGACACTTTTCAAGGTATTTGCCAAACTCCACTTGCACTTCTCCCCTCTCTGTTACTCCACACAGTGCATTAAGCATTTTAACATATTAAAGCAATAAAATCAATAGATTTTTTCACATTTCAGAATAATCTGTTACTGTCATCAGATTATTCTTAATCTGTTTATTAAAATCAAGGCCTCGACAATTCAACTGATAAAAACTCTCTGAAAAAACAACCAATAATCCGGTTTTTACGTACAAAAAAAAACTGCCACAGCAAAGCCATGGCAGTAAGCTGTTATTCTTTTATCAATCTACAGTGTAGTGAACAGCACCACAAGCACAGTTTGCACCAACCTTGAAGAGGCTGAGAATGAAGATTACGATTTCGTAAAGCACCTTAAGAACACCTGTTGAGTGGCAGGGGCAGTTACAGCCTTCGGGAAGCTGTTCTGTAAAGTATGTTTCGCATACATCACAACGGTTATCGCCGTCAGCATCTTTATGACCCTTTGCCTTGATTGTTTTGCCGGGAATTACATCACCGCAGTTTGCACAAGCCTTCTTAGCTGTGCTGCCTTCAACTGTACATGAAGGTTCTTTACCCGCATCAACAACCTCGTACTTGTGGCCGGTAGCCTTGATAGGACGTTCTTCTACTCTGAGACAGTTGTCGCATTCACGCACTTGAACGCCGTCAAGAGTACAGTTGCCGAGAATCTTGGTTTCCCAACCCTTTTCTGCATCTTCTCCCCAGCTGTGAAGCTTAACTTCAACAGGCTGAGTTACCTTGTCACCGCAAACAGAACAGGTCTTGTATGCTGTACCTACTTCATCACAGTAGGGCTGATCGATTTTATCTGTCTGGTAGTCGTGCTCTGTAACTCTTTCAACAGCAACAATAACGCTGCAATCCTTACACTTCTTGATTCTGTTATAGCCGTTTGTGCAATTTGTAACAGCTGTTTCAAGTTCCCACTCACCGGGATTGTGAGGTGCAGCTGTGGGTTCTGACATTACAAGCCATACTTTGCAGGCTGCGCAGTAAACGCTCGATGTTTTACCGTCGTTACAGCCTTTTGCTTCAACAGCATCATTAGTAATTATGTGATGTCCTTCATGTCCGGGATATGTAGTTGCCGCAAAGCTTACAACTGAAAAGCATGAAGCTGCCATAAGCACTGCAAGAATTACTGACAGTGTCTTTTTGAAATTTTTGTTCATTTTCAAAACTCCTTTTTTCATAATTTTTAACCATTTTCATAGTACTGTTATATAGTATCATCTAAAAAGATTTTTGTCAACAATTCACATGTGAACTCTTTGTGTGATTTTTTCCTTTTCTGTTAATTTTTTATACTCTGAAAATAAATCTTAATTGCTTCTTACATTGTTTTTTCTTCTTATATATGGTAGTATTCAGGTACAACTACTTAAAGGAGAGTATTATGACACAGTTTTTAAAATCCTTAATCGCAACTGTTGCTACGATTCTGACTTTTCTGGGGATTTTTACAGCTTCACCTTATGACAAACCTATCGACTCTGAAAACGGCGGCGACCCCTTTATTGTTGAAGCTGACGGAGAATTCTACTACACCCACACCACAGGCGGAGGCATTGACATAAAGCAGATTGAATCCTCAGATGATGCTACGGTTATTCGTCAGAAAACTGTTTTCCGGGCAGGTGAAAACGGAACTGCCGGAGACATCTGGGCGCCTGAAATTCACAAAATAGGTGACAGATGGTACATTGTTTCCTGCGGACGTTTTGACGAAAGTGCTGTTCCTCCCGGTACAATGCCGGATGGTAAGGAAAATGACATAAGAGCCGACTACTACCGCTACTCCTTTGTTCTTCAGAGTAAAACCGAGGATATTTACAGCGAATATGAGTTTATGGGTATTCTTGCACCTGACGGACTTAATACAATCGACGGAACATACCTTCAGAAAGGCGGCAAGCTCTATTTCGTTTATTCGGCGTATATGTACACAGGTTATCAGAATCTTCAGATTTGTGAAATGGAAAACCCTTACTCTCTTAAAACCGACGAAAACGGAAAAACTGACTGCGTGATTCTTTCAAAACCCACTTTACCCTGGGAAAAGAAGGGCTGGTCGGTAAATGAAGCTCCTGCCGTTTTATATAACGGCGACGATATATTCCTGCTTTATTCTGCAAGCGGTTTCAGCTCAGACCATTACTGCCTCGGTATGCTCACACTTAAAGGTGACGATGTAATGAACCCGAAGCATTGGTCAAAAAGCCTTACCCGTGTTATGTATCACCAGCCCTTAAGGGAAATCTACTCCCCCGGACACTGCAGTTTTCTTTACAGAGAAAACGGTGAAGTCTACATGGTATACCATGCAAACACCACCTTTAAATTTAGCGATTCACCGAGGCTTACATATGTAAAGCCCGTTGAATTCAGATTCGGAAAGCCAAGCTTCAGATAAAAAAACGTACTGTCTGATCCATCGGACAGTACGTTTTGCTTTTATCACCAAGTAATATTGTATATCAGCATATCGTTGGTAAGTCTTGCTGAACCGTCAATAGTTGCGGTGAACACCTTTGCGTTTGCAGTGATGTCAATTACAATATTGTGAGTAATTGAAAGCACCTCATCAGTTTCGGGATTATATACACAGCTGAACACACATTCACGGTAAATGAGGTCAAATGTGTTTACAGATATACCGGGAACACTGCCCGCTACCTTGTCTACCTCAGTTTTGATATCCTTGAAAGCCATGGGCTGCATTACTGCACCGTGAGCTGAGGGAGGAACGAGAGTATCGGCAGGTGTGGGCTCAGCATTCTTTTCCTCTTTGAGTGAGAAGCTGATTTTGTATGTACCGTCGCCGTTGTCCTCGCATTTTGCCCATTCAACTGCATCATAATTCGTAAGCACACAGCCCTTTTCGCTGTTATGAATGGGTACATCGTTGAGAATTTCTTCAGCACCCTTTGCTCTTACGAGCTCCTCAGCGTCCTCTTCAGAAACCATATAGTTTGAGGCAAGATTGAGAACTGTATTAATAGGGCCGCCAAAGTTACGGTATTCTTCGGGAAGTGCCTGAAATTCCTTTTTGGTGTATGCAGGCTTTTCCTTTTTGAACTTATCTACAAGTAAAGTGTACTGATCAATTATTTCCTTTACGGATTCGGGCTTGTTTGTTTTGCCGGCTTCATCTGTTTTATTTTCTTCTGTCGGCTTTTCTGCTTCTGGCTCTGTAACCTGAGGAGCAGTTGTTTGAGGTGCTGCCGGCACAGTTGAAGGCTCTGTTGTGGGACAAACAGTCTGATTTACGGTTGCGTTACCCTCAACCTTTACACTGACACCGATTTCTGTAGGAAGAATCAGGAATGTAAAAGCAAGCGCCAGCACTACAGCCAATACCGTTATTTTATCAATTTTTTTCATTTTAATATTCCCCTTTTCTTTTTTGCACTGTCAGTTATTGTATACCAAAAGAGCAAAAAAAGCAATACACCGCCCTGAAATCAGAACGGTGTAAGCTTAAATCTTTATGGAAACCAGGGTACCGCTTTCATATCGGAAAGTGTGAAAAAATATTATTGTGGAAGAAAACAAATGGGAAAACGGCACCCTGATTTTTAACTTATTTTGTTTTTTCTGTATCCTTTTTCACTCTTGCATTTTTGCAGGCAGTACCGACTACACCTGAAAGAGCAAGAAGTGCAAGAGCATTGGGAATTACCATAAGCTGATTAAACATATCTGTAAGCTCCCATACAAGGTCGTTTGAAAGACATGAACCGAGGAAGGTAAATATAACTGCAATTACTGCATAGATCTTTTCTGATTTTTTTCCGAAAAGATATACAACATTTACCTTACCGAAGAGATTCCAGCTGATGATTGTTGAGAAAGCGAAGAAGAGAAGGCAGATTGCAATAAAGATGCTACCAGCTTTTGAACCAAAAGCTTCACCGAATGCAAGCTGAGCCATATTAGCCTTTGAAACGCCTTCTGCAGCGCCTGAAGCGAGGATACCATTGCCTGCATAGAGAGTTGAAATAACAACAAGAGCTGTCATTGTAAGAACTACGAATGTGTCGATGAACACACCTGCCATAGCAATAACACCCTGATCGTGGGGCTTTTCAACCTTAGCAAGAGCGTGTGCGTGAGGAGTTGAACCCATACCGGCTTCGTTTGAGAAGAGACCTCTCTTTGCACCCTGGCTGATAGCTGTTTTAAGAGCCGCGCCGATTGAACCACCGATAATAGTGTTAGGTGTGAAAGCATATTTGAAGATCATTGCGAAAGCTTCGGGAACGTACTTGATTTTAATTACAAGAACAGCGAGACCGCCTACAAGATAGAGACAAGCCATAATTGGAACGAGCTTTTCTGTTACTGAAGCAATTCTGTTTGCACCGCCGACGAAGATAAAGCCTGCAACAAGCGCAACAACAATACCTACTGCCCATGAGGGAACACCGAAAGCTTCGCTGAATGTTGCACCGATTGAGTTTGACTGCACCATACTGCCCATGAAACCGAGAGCAAGAATAATTGCAATTGCAAAGAATACAGCAAGAACTTTACCGAGCTTACCTTTGAAAGCCTTCTGGATATAGTAAACGGGGCCGCCTTCTACACTGCCGTCTTCATTTACAATTTTTGTTTCCTGAGCAAGAACTGCTTCGGCATAAATTGTGGCCATACCGAAGAAAGCAATAATCCACATCCAGAAAATAGCACCGGGACCACCAACGAGAATAGCGCCACAAGCACCAACGATATTACCTGTACCAACCTGAGCTGCAATTGCAGTTGCAAGTGCCTGGAATGAGCTTAAGCCGCCCTGCTGCTTTCCGCCCTTGAGCTTGATTCCGCCGAATGCCTTTTTCATAGCTTCAGGGAAGCATCTTACCTGAACGAAACGGGTCTTGAAAGTGAAGAAAAGACCTGTACCCAAAAGAAGGGCGATGAGAATGTAGTCAGAAAGATAGAAATTTATCTTCTGAACAACTGTGAGCAACGTATCCATAATTCCACCTCATATAAAAAATTCAAAACCGCCCTCATTTCTGAAGGCGGTCTGAAAACAAAGATACAATTACAGATTAACTAATGAATTTATGTTTATCTGCTCTGTCCTTTTGCCTGAGAGATTCAGCAGTAAAACTGCCTTGCACCTTGGGCACTCAATTTAATGAGATTCTCCAGAGCCTCCTCCGCTTCCGGTTTCATTCTCAGATCCCGAAAGTTTCATAGGGCTTATTGCGTTAAAGGATAACACACCCGATTCATATTGTCAAGTGTTTTTTTGCAATTTATTAACATCTTGATTTGTGTGACGATATATAATTTGTTTATAAAATTAAAGGAGGAAGAAAAATGAATCCGATTTTTCTTAAGGTACTCACTTTCATTTCAGCGTTTATTATGCTCTTTACAAGTCCGGGCGGAGCAATCAGACAGCCTCTCAAAACAAAGGCATGCCCTGAGTTTTACGGCTCAGCTGCAACTTCAAAGCCTCTCAGTGGGGTTAAAGTGCCTCAGCACCCCTACCTTGCAAAGGAAGGTACAAACGGTATGCACGGCAACTCATACAATACAGGCACCTACAACTACTCAGGCCCTCTTGGCATCAGTCCCGAAGTAAAATCACGTTCAATGAACGTTTTCGGCGGGCTCGTTGCAACTCTTACCTTTGACAGCAAGGGCAGAATTATGTGTATAAGCGGTAATGTTGTGGGCTTCAGGCTTCTTCTTATTGACGCTGACACCCTTGAGATTCTCGCTGAAACACGTCTTCCTCAAAGGCCCTCAACAATTGAGGCAATCAAGACACTCAACTTCAGCGCAATTTCAAGCGACACCTCAGGCGGTGCATATTTCCACCTTCTTGACGGTGACCGTCCCATTATCGGCAACAGCGAAAACGTTATCCAGATTTTCAAGGTTGACGAATCGGGCGAAAAACCTCAGTGGACAGTTGAGCAGGAATACGACATCAGCTCCTATCTTCCCGAAGGCTCATACATAACCGATGCTTTCCCCGACTATCAGGGCAGAATCTGGTTTATGACACGTCCCGGTGAGGTTGGCTATGTTGACCCTGACACCAAAGAAGCAAGGTTCATAAAGCTCGACGGTGAAGAAATTCAGAACAGTCTTGCAATCTCCGAAGACGGTGTATATATTGTATCCGACCATGCTATGTACCGCTTTGATGTAAGAAGAAACGGCACACCCTATTACTCCTGGAGAACAGTTTACGACAGAGGAACAACCACAAAGCCCGGTGCTATCAATCAGGGCAGCGGTACAACACCCTCTCTTCTTGATGTTCCCTGCAGTGACGGCAGTATCCGCAAGCTTGTGGGCATTACGGACAACGCAGACGACAGAGTGAATCTTGTAGTATATGACAGAATTACCGGCGAAGCAATTGTTACCGAACCTCTTTTTGAATCAGGCCACAGCGTAAGCGAAAACAGCCTTATCGCTCACGGCAGATCATTCATTGTTGAAAACAACTACTCAGACACGGGTGCGGGCTTCCTTGAAGGCAATCCTACAAGCTATCCCGGTATTACACGTTTCGATATGAACGAGGACTGCACCGGAGGCAAGGTAGTATGGGAAAGTGACGAGGCGGCAGCAACGGTTGTACCCAAGCTTTCAGCAGGCAACGGACTTGTATACGTTTACACCCGAGTGCAGAATGAGGATATCCCTGAAAAGACCGTTGCGTGGTACTTTACAGCCATTGACTTTGAAACAGGTGAAACTGTTTACAAGGTGCTTACGGGTACCGGCAGAAATTGGAACAACAGCTACGGTCCCATTACTATTGGTCCCAACGGCACAGCTTATGTCGGTGTATTCAACGGCTTAGTTTCCATCTCAGACAGATATTAATACGGGCAAGAGCACAGCTGAAGCTGTGCTCTTTTGACTGTTGTATTTTTCCGAAACTTATGGTATAATACTCCAAATCAAACTCTGTGAGGTACATAAATGAAAAGAGACAAGAAGTTTACCAGAAAAGAGCTTAAGTACTACGCAAGAATGGCGGCAGAAAGCTATGTTGACGACCCTGTTCACTGCTATGCAACAAAGCACGAGTATTGGAGAAAAAAGTATGTTTACCACTTTATGATGGAGCGTCTTTCAACCTCCAACAGAGAGGATATTATTTACGAAGACGACGAGAAGAGAGGTATCTGTGTATGGCGCGAGGCTCATAATGAATATGATATATTCGACTTTCTTATGTGCCCAAACTACTTTTTTATGGCTCTTTATCTCAAGTCCACCTTCAAAACTCTCAAGGCTTACAGTCACCTTGATGTAAAGGTTTTCCCCGAAAACACTCTCATTATCTCCCCTGTTTTCACTTCAAAGGAGCATCAGGGAAAGGGTGTTGCAACATCGCTTATTAAAAAGGGTATTGAGGACCTCGTTCCTCAGGGTTACAAGTTAGGTCTTGAAGCACAGAAAGAGGACAACGTAAAATTCTACGAAAAGTTGGGCTTCAGAACAATCAGACACGACTATTACAAAAGCGAAAACTTCCATAGTTATTATATGATGTACGACCCTGACGGAACGCTCTTTGAAGAAAATAAATAAAAATCATTGAAAAGTCACTAAAAATATTAGAATATCCTACATTAAATTTTTATTGCAAAATCATACATATCTGTGATATAATTTACGGGAAGAGTCAACCTTTGCAAGATAAGATTGACGTCACCAAAAGAATGGAGTGTCAAAAAATGAAAAAGCTTTATGAAGGAAAAACCAAAAACGTTATGCTTGATGAAGAGACAGGCATTGTGCATCTTTTCTTTAAAGATGATGCTACAGGTGAAAACGGCGTATTCGACCCCGGCTCAAACACAGTAGGCGGCAGCGTTGAAGGCAAAGGCAAGGTTGGTCTTGAGGTTTCAAAGTATTTCTTTGAGCTTATGGAAAAGAACGGCATCCCCACCCACTATCTCGGTGCTGATGTTGAACAGGGTCTTATGAAGGTTCGCAACCTTACAGTACCCCGTCTTGAGTTCATCGTTCGTTATTTCACAGCAGGCAGCATGTGCCGCAGATTCACTCTCGAGGAAGGCATCCCCTTCAATCCTCCCTACACTGAGGTTACACTTAAAGACGACATTCAGGGCGACCCCCTTATCAGCGAAAGAATCTGCCTTATGAAGGGCATTCTCAAGGAAGGTCAGTACGAAGAAGCTCAGAACGTAGTTCTCAGAGTCGGTGAAGTTCTTAAGAAAGAACTTGCTTCAATGAACCTTCAGCTTATCGACTTCAAGATTGAAGTTGGTTACGATGAAACAGGTAAGATTTTCGTTGCTGACGAAATCACACCCGACATCTGGAGAGTCAAGGACACAGACGGCAACATTCCCAACCAGATTGATTGCGCTAAGCTTATTCTTGAGAAAATTAAATAAGATTAAACTTAAAGCGGATGAGAAAACTCATCCGCTGTTTTTTCATATCGTAAGACAAATAACCGCTGCAACTGCGATTATTATACACGAAAAAAGTAAATCCCAGAAATCTCGTTCTTTGTTGAAAATCTGTTTTTTATAACCGTATTCCATTTCAAACAAATATCTGAACAGGTCTGACCATTTTTCTGCACAGACTTTTTCAAGGCTATGGCTTTCGGCTTTCTTTATGATTTTCATAATAAGCCGTTCAATTTTTAAAAGCAATTTTTCTTCGCTATATTCCTTACTTTTAGGTTTATATCCCTCTTCCATGCGTTCGGTTTTTCTCAGCATAAAAGAGTATTCTTTGCAATTATCTTTCTTTACGCCATTCCCATTGAGCGGATAAAAACAAAGCACCGCACACTGATAGCGATTGTTCTGATGCTTGAAAAGCTTATTCTCACGCTTCTTAGCAAAGAACCTACTGATTTTAGATAACAGATTACCTGTTGCATAAGCCGGATCGGTTTTAACTTCAAAATATTTCTTTGATACTTTGCAACCGATTCCCTTCTGAGTAAGCTGAGATTCATATTTATCTATAATGATTTGAATTTTGTCTATAACATTTTCTGACATACAAAGCACCTTTTTCTGAGTGTTGTTATGAATTTATTCTTCTTTAGCCTTAATTGTTCTGACAGAAGAAATTATCATTCTTCTTATTGAACCGCAAGTATTACGCAGTTTTTATCTTACGGAAAAACTATTTCATTTGCAAATTCTTTGGCCTTGTATCTTAAAATACTGTTACCCATAGAACTCACCTCAGTCAGACTATAACATATACTTGGTGATTTTTCAAGTGATATTTTGTGCGATGCACAGAGTGATATTTTTGTCTTACGACAAAATCGATATTGCGTTTTCAACGCAGTTATATTATATTCGCCCCAAAAACTGCCGCAGGCAATATCGCCCGACGAAGTCGGATATCGATACGAAGCAATTATCTCGCCGCAAGGCGAATGTAACTGCCAAACAAAAAAGACAACCCGTAAAGGTTGTCTTTTTTGTTTGGCGGAGAAGAGGAGACTCGAACTCCTGCGCCGGTTACCCGACCTACGCCCTTAGCAGGGGCGCCTCGTCACCAACTTGAGTACTTCTCCATTGGTGCCTTAGAAACTAAAGCTATTAAAAATAAAAAATGGCGGAGAGAGTGGGATTCGAACCCACGGTACGCAGGACGTACGACGGTTTTCAAGACCGTTCCGTTATGACCACTTCGGTATCTCTCCGTATTTGCCTAAGTATATTATCACAATTGAAAGCTAATGTCAATAGCTTTTTGAAAAATTTTTCACTTTACCTCGCCGTTTTTAAGTCGGCAACAACTGTCTCTAAAAAAAGCGACTTTTTTGCCGTTTTTGTCTCTTTTTTACACCGAAATAACACTTCGTTACTATTTTGTTCATACTTCACAATTATAATAGGAACATAGGAAAACTTTTGTATGTTTTTTTTAGGGAGAGAATATAGAAATGAAAATTAAAAAACAAACCGGCAAAAAAGCATTTTTAATCTGCGTTTGCTGTTTTTTGTGCGTAGGCATCTGCTTTACAATAGTTTCATGGTTCCATTACGACCGTTCTATTATGGCTTCACTTGCTGAGCTTTATATGATCGCTGTTGACCGTGACGATATCTACGAACAGGGCCCGGGTTATGTTAAGAACCTCAGAGTACGTGCAACTGAAAACCTTCAGGATTATGAAATCCCCTCTTCAGTTTCAATGGATGTAAGTGTATATGACAAGCACGAGCACGATATGCAGGTTTTCTATGTAAACGAGGAAACCTTCACCGATACAATCATCGTGTACATTCCCGGTGGCGGATATCTTAACAACCCCCTTAAGTATCACTGGAGATTAATCAACAACGTAACTCAGCAGACAAACTGCCCCGTTATCGTTCCCATTTACCTTAAGGTGCCAAACTACACCTGCGAGGAATCCGTAGCAAAAATGCTTGAATTCTACGAGGACCTTGCAACAAGAGACGGTGTTGAACACATTATCTTTATGGGAGACTCATCAGGCGGAGGAATGTCACTTGTTCTGGCTCAGATGCTTCGTGACGATTATCCCGAGCTTACACAGCCTGAGGATCTTTTCCTTATCGTTCCCTGGCTTGACGTTTCAATGGAAACTGAAGGCATTGAGGAAATTGCTGAATATGACCCTATGCTTGGACTCTACGGTATCAAGGACATCGGCAGACTCTGGGCAGGCGACAAAGACCTTCACGACCCCATGGTAAGCCCCATTTACGGCTCATTTGAAAATCTCGGCAGAATCACTCTTTTCACAGGCACAAGAGATATGCTCTATCCTGACATTGAAAAGCTGGATAAAATGCTCACTGAGCAGGGCATCGAACACACTTACATAGTTGAGGAAGGTCTCGATCATCCCTATCCCCTCTTCCCCACACCGGAAGCAAAAGATGCTCAACAGCTGATGATTGATGTAATCAACGCAACTTACTAAAATAAACGGAACCGTCGAAATGACGGTTCTTTTTTATGTAAAAAATTGCCCTGAGATTTCTCCCAGGGCAATTTTGGTGCACCTAAACAATTAAAATACGAACCAATATTTTTTGTCGATATATTTCCTTAAGGCGCACTTACTCACCACTATAAAGATGGTGCAGTACGCTGTCCGAAGAAACAAATATTAATCATCAACAGTAAACTTTGCTGTATAACCTAAACCTGCAAAATAAATGCTGATAGTTTTTTCTATTTCTTTTATTGTATTTTTTGCAATCATATTTGATTTTGGATAATCCCAGGAATGAATACTATCGACTTCGACAATCCTGGTATCTTCATTAAGAATTACCGAAAGCCACAATCCTTTGTTTTCCCATTTTACATAGATAAACTCATCTTCTTTGTCAAATATAATCTGTTTGTGCTCCATTTTTTCAAAACGCTTGCGTCGTCCTTTTTCGTCACCGACAACTTCTTTTTTAGTGTTTTTCCAAAAAGTCCACAAACTATCATCAAGGGAATTATCAAGTTCAACATGAATAAAATGATTGTTATTTTCTAAAGAAGGTTTACCTCCAAAAATGGTTTTACATATAAATTTTATTCCTATATTGATAGCATGATGTCCCAAACCAAGCTCAGGAAACTTCATACTGTTGAAAGAACAAAGCTTTCTTTCGAGGTCGATAACGCAAGGCAGATAACAATCATCGATTTCATCCCCATTTTGTTTGCAAAGGGTATCGTACATATCAGAACGAAATTTTTCTTCAATAGTTTGTGCAAAAATGAAAACAACAGTAATTCGCTTCAACGGTGCTTTTTTCTGTTCTTTGTCTAAAAATAAAGGCTTTTTTGTTCCGATAAGTGATTTGGAGTTTCTCTTTGTTGAATTGAAGATTTTCGAGTATAATTCTTTGTCCAAACGTTCAACTTGATAAGTTGTAACAACTTTTTCGGTGCCTTTAGAATAAATTTCCCACGATGTTTTGAATTTATATTTTAACATATCCGGTTGCGGATAAATGGGCTGCACTTCACAAGATTTTCCGAAGCGAGAAATCTTGTGAAGAATCTTCGTTGTGCTATAATTATCGGGCAAATCAAATTCTGTTCTAGCATTCCTAAAACAGTTAATAAAAGCCAGCATAGCATCCATAGTCATAAGTGTTACAAAGTTTTTAACCATATAAATTAAAAGTGCAACAACAAGTGTAAAAGAAATTAAGATTTTTACATCTTCTGATATAAAAGGAATAAAACACAAAGGTATAATCGGAAAAAGAAAACCACCGATAACTACAATATATATTAGTATTCTGCATAATAGGGCATTTTTAATTTTAGGATACTTCATAATGTACCTCCTAATGTTTCTTTGTGATAAAATTATAGCATAGTAACAATACATTGTCAAAGAAATAGTAACCCCCCGGCTGAGCCGGGGGTTCTTCATATGCGGGCGAAGCCCTATGTTACTGGCATCGCCTCAAGGCGT
>JBGVGM010000082.1:0-28845 GCA_045121655.1 Acutalibacteraceae bacterium
TAAATCTACCTTTATATGTGTATTTTCAGCTTCTTGGTCGGGTTAAATAACACGGCAGGTATCTCTCTACCGCCTAAAGCGACTTCTTCCTCGTTGCTGACAAGAGCTGCCGGAAACGGAGGAGCAGCGTGTATGCCTAAATACTTTTCGTAGTTTTTCCTTTTGTCTGTCAATATGCCGACAATAGTATAAGTTTCTTCGGTTGATGAATCAAGAAAATCAGTGTAGTTCGCTTTCAGCATAGAAAAGCTAATTTTTTCGCCGATAACGGGTTTGATACCAAGTCGCAAAGCCGCATCTTTTTCAATAGCTATTTCACCTTTACTTGCGGGATATCTGCCTTCCTGAAAACGGGGATAATAAAGGTCTTTTGCTTCTTCGTCAAGCCAGGCAACGGGGGTGCCCTGATCCATTTCTTTTTCGTTGGTATAAGCGTACCCTAAAATATGAGCGTAACCGTAGTTTTCTACAAGTCCGTCTTTTACTCCTTGCTCTGCATCAACAAGCTCACCCGAGGCAAAACAATAACCGTAGAAGTTGCCCATAGTACGGCGCTGGTATTCTTCGTTTGAGGATTGCATACATGAGATAAAGAACATAATCCCCGACGAGAAAACCATAGCAAGTATGATACCGATAATGAGAATTGTGTATTGCTTTTTGCGTTGTTTCAGGTTACCCATTGCAAGGGTATTAACCGTCAGTTTCTTCTTCATTGCTGTTCACCTCCCTGAGTTACACAGAGGGTGCGGGCTTGGTGTCTTTGACTATCTTGCCGTCCTCAATGGTGAGAATTCTCTCTGCCTGCTCTGCAACGTGCAGGTCGTGGGTTACAAGAATAAGGGTAACGCCAAGCTGCTTACTGACATATTTGAGAAGTGACAGCACCTCACGGCCGCTCTTGCCGTCAAGATTACCCGTAGGCTCATCGGCAAAAAGAATAGCAGGTCTGTTGGCAAGTGCTCTTGCGATAGCAATTCTCTGCTGCTGACCGCCTGAAAGCGCAGAGGGAAGATGCTCTAATCTGTCACGGATGC
Organism: Acutalibacteraceae bacterium; assembly: GCA_045121655.1. Lineage (GTDB taxonomy): Bacteria > Bacillota > Clostridia > Oscillospirales > Acutalibacteraceae > UBA6857. The sequence goes on from JBGVGM010000082.1 coordinate 1,038, forward strand.
CGAGCATATCAATAACCTTGTTAAGATACTCTTCGTCAGGCTTTTTACCGTCAAGCATAACGGGAAGCAGAATGTTTTCGTACCCCGTCAGCTCCTGAACAAGGTTGTACGCCTGAAAAACGAAGCCAAAACGACGGCGGCGAAGAATAGACAGCTGATTGTCGTTATATGACGAGAGCGACTTTCCGCCGTAGTAAACATTACCGTTTGTGGGATTTTCGAGTGAAGAAAGCACGTGAAGAAAGGTTGACTTACCCGAACCTGACGGACCTGTGATAGCACAGAATTCACCCTGCTCAAAGCTGACAGTTACATCATCAACGGCTTTGACAACGTTTTCACCGCTTAAGTATTCTTTTTTGAGGTTTTTGCATTCTATAATGTTCATAATAACACTCCTTTTGATGTTGTAACTTTATAATACACGGTCAACCTTACGATTAGGTGACTTTTACCTTAAGATTTCGTAAGATTGGGGATTTTACAAATATTGACAAAATTTTTAGTTGTGATATAATACCCTCGTAGTCAAGAGGCGTAGTAAGGCGGTTGGTACGTCACTTCCGAAAGGAGGTGCTGTGTATGCCTATTATCATAACATTACATATATTAAGTTATACTGTAACGATTAGGGTAAAAAGGAACAACCGCCACTCGGCCAAGTGACGGTTGTTTTTGAATTAATAAAACGATTGTAATTAGCCAACCGCTTTGAACGGTTACCTCTTGACTATATTATACAGCACTTGGCTATCAATGTCAAGTGCTTTCTTTTTTTGCCTTAAAGCTTTAAATTCGCATCAATTATGGGAAAGCACATAGCCACACGCAGTCCCTTTTCACTGTTCTCTGCAGTGATTGTGCCGTGGTGTTTTTCCGCTATTGCCTTAGTGATAGAAAGACCTATACCTGCGCTGTCGGGTGAAGCATTTTCCGTACGGTGAAATCTTCTAAAAAGCATGGGCAGTTCACTTTCAGGTACACCGCCGCCATTATCTTCAATAATCACGCTGACACTTTTCTCGGCTTGTTCGATAATAATATCAACCTTGCCGTCAGCTTTTGTATGCTCGCAGGCATTCTTGATAACATTACCCAATGCCTCACGAAGCCAAGATTTGTCGCAACGGAACGAGCCTTTACCGCTTACAGTAATCTCCTTTTGCGGAAAAAGAGCAGTAAACTCTGTTTTGAGTTCAGATACTATGTCAGCTATCTCTGTTTCGGCAAAGCTCATTACATATGTATCACTGCGGATTTTCTCTAATTTGAGCACGTTATAAATCAACTTTTCCATCTTGCTTATGAGGACAAGTTCTTTTTCGGTGTGACTGCTCGGGGTAGTGTTATGCTCCATTTCGCAGTAAAGGCGAAGCCCTGCAAGAGGTGTTTTCAGCTGGTGTGAAATATCAGAGATAAACTCGGTGTTATTCTTGGCTTCGAGCTTGGTATATTCACGTTCCTGAATGAGCCTTGTTTCAAGCTCACAGACATTACTCTGCAGGTGAGCAAAATCTCCGTCAGAGGTGGAAAGCTCGGTCATAGTACCGTCTTTGATAAATTTATCAATGCTCTGTGTCAAAGCACGTGTTTTCTTGTGGTTTATCATATGAAGTACAATTAAAACTGCACAAAGCACCATCATAACAACAAGAGCGATAATGAGAAAAATATCTTTCATAAGGTTATTCCTCCCATCTGTAACCGGTGCCACGAATAGTTGCGATGTGGTTGGCACCTATCTTGTCACGCAGGCGGCTTATGTGCACTGAAAGAGTATTATCGTCGATAAAATTGCCGTCACTATCCCAAATTCGCTGCAAGAGTGAAGTACGGGTAACGATAACACCGTTATTCTGAATAAGGGCAGAGAGAATCTGAAACTCCGTAGGTGTGAGGAAGAGGGTTTCACCGTCTTTCTTCACGGTCATATTTGAAATGTCAACTATGATGTCCCCGAACTGATAGGTTGTGATTGCAGTCTTTCTGCGAAGAAGAGCACGGATGCGGGAAAGAAGCTCAAGCAAGCGAAACGGTTTGGTTACATAATCATCTGCACCAGCATCAAGTCCTCGGACAATCTGAAACTCTTCATCGCAGGCGGTAAGGAAAAGCATAGGCACATCTGCACCCTTAGAACGAATGAAAGAGCAAAGGTCAAGGCCGCTTCCGTCGGGAAGCATAACATCGAGGATAACAAGGTCAAAGCTGTCTTCGGTGAAAAGCCTTCTGCTTTCTTTGCAGTTGCATGCAGAAACAGGCTCGTAGCCTTCTTTCAAAAGAAGCTCACACAAGCCTTCACGAAGATATATATCATCTTCAACTATGAGGATTTTCGCTTTCATTGTTTCACCGCCCATTTTTGTACTGATTATATTATACATATTTGATGCGGTAATTTCAATGTGGGGAATCTTAAGATTTTGTAAGGTTGAGAATAGCTGAATCACTTTACACTTTTAGTTTTAAATCCATGTAGCACTGCCTGTTTCCGTTATCAAGAGCCTCTTTGCTTCTTCTCTTGACAACAAAAACATTCTGTGCTCCGTTGGGATTACGAGGGTGATATCCTCACCACATAACCGTTAAGATTATCAAAAACTTTTCAAGGGAAAAATGTAATAACTCAATAATACACAGTACCAATCAAAACACTTTAGTGTTATGCGGATAGTTACAAATCAAAAGAGAATTCTTTTTGACTATGCAAAAAAGCACGGGTATAAAAATACAATGTTCTTTGTTGATGACGGTATCTCAGGCACAACCTTTGACAGACCTGATTTTCAGCGTATGGAGCGTATGATAGAAACGGGTGAAATTGGTACCGTTATTGTAAAGGATTTATCCCGTTTCGGTCGTGAGCATATACTGTTTGACCACTACACTCAGGTGCTCTATCCGTCTTTGGGCGTAAACTTCATATCTATTCAGGAGAATGTTGAAACAATAAGCGGTAAAGGTACGGAAATGATGCCGTTTCACAATCTGTTTAATGAATGGTATGCTTCACAGACAAGTAAGAAAATCCGTCAGGTGTGGCAATCGAAATCCGATAACGGAGAAAGAGTTTCAGCAAAAATACCTTACGGTTATAAAAAGGATAAGGATAATCCTAAACAGTGGGTAATTGATGAGCCTGCAGCTAAAGTGGTCAGATATATTTATCAGTTGGCTCTTGAGGAATTAGGCGTAAGAAAGATTGCCCGCAGACTTGAAGATGAAGAAATACTGACACCAACTGCATATTTCCATTCAATAGGACGAAAAACAAGAAATCCGTTAACAACCGCATACGCTTGGGCTGAACCAAGCATTGAGCATATACTGAGAAATATGCAATACACCGGTTGTACGGTTAATTTCAAAACTACAACCGTCAGCTACAAGGTTCATAAAACAGTGCACAATGATGCTGAAGATTGGGTTATCATACCAAATACGCAGGAGCCTATCATTGATATGGATACTTGGGAAAGAGTTCAGGAAATAAACAAACACCGTCGCAGGAATACAGCGACGGGCAGGCAAAGTATATTTTCGGGATTGGTTTACTGTGGAGATTGCGGTTCAAAACTATATTTCTGTGCCGCAAAAAGCGTAAAGGAAAATCAGGAATTCTTCCGTTGTTCTGCTTATAAGGAAAACAGAGGCAGTTGTTCTATTCACTATATCAGAAATGTTGTGTTGGAGCAAATGGTATTGAAAAATATCCGTGAAGCAGCAGAATATATTACCGAACACGAATATGTGTTCCTTTATCTGTTTGCAAAACAACACAGGCTTAGTATTGCGAACAATCTTAAAGAAGCAAAATATGAGCTTGAGAAAAACAAGAAACGCATACAGGAGTTGGATAAACTCATTGAGGCGGTGTTTGAACAAAATGTTCTTGGCAAACTGCCTGATGACCGTTACAAACGTATGTTAACCAACTACGAAAATGAGCAAAAGGATTTAATACAAAAGGTTGAGGACACCGAAAAGCTTATCAATACCGCACAGCAAGAAAATATTGATATAAGGAACTTTATTTCTAACATTCGTCAGTGTACTGATTTGAAGGAGCTGACACCTTCTATTGTTAATAAGCTCATTACTAAAATCGAAATTTTTGACAGAGTAACAGATGAAGACGGAAAGAAACATGTTCCCATTAAAATACACTTTGTCGGTGTTGGTATTATGCAATTCCCTGATGCTGAAATGTTAGAAAAAGTTAAAGAAGAAATGAAAGCAAACGCTAAAAAGGCTTCATAAAACGAAAACACGGTGTAGCCGTGATTGACTACACCGTATCTTTCGTCTCAACTGTCCTCTGCTATGTCAAGCAGAAGAACGAGATTTTTTGGCGCGCTGTAAGGGACGATGCCGCTTCGCGTCCTCACTCCTTGCGGCATAGCCGCTGCGGACTTCGCGCCTGAAAATGCTTCCCCGAAGCATTTTCTTAACGGCGCTCACCCTCTCAGGGTTCGAGTCCCTCTTTATCCTTAAAACAAAAAACCAAACACCTTTAAGTGCTTGGTTTCCTTTGGCGCGCTGTAAGGGACTCGAACCCCTGACCTACTGGTTCGTAGCCAGTCACTCTATCCAGCTGAGCTAACAGCGCATTTTTTATTGCCAAAGTATATTATCACAAAAGCACTCAATTGTCAATAGTAAATTGCGAAATTTCCTCTCTATATATTAAAAAAATTACGCCTTTATATTTGCCTTTACAGTTATTTTATGATATAATTAGCCGATAATGACTATAAAGGAAGTGAGTAGTATGATAAGCACCAACAACGTAACTCTTCAGTACGGCGGAAGAGAGCTTTTCAAAAGCGTTTCAATTAACTTCACTAAAGGCAACTGCTACGGCCTTATCGGTGCAAACGGTGCAGGTAAATCAACTTTTTTAAAAATACTTTCAGGTGAAATTGAGCCTAACAAGGGCTATGTAACCGTTACTCCCGGTGAAAGACTTTCTGTTTTAAAGCAGGACCACTTTGCCTTCGATGAATACAGCGTAATCCGTACAGTTCTTATGGGTAACCCTAAGCTTATTGAAATTATGGACGCAAAGGAAGAGCTTTACGCAAAGGAAGAATTCACCGAGGAAGACGGTATCAGAATCAGTGAGCTTGAAGAGGAATTTGCCGAAATGGACGGCTGGAGTGCTGAAAGTGATGCAGAAATTCTCCTTAACGCTCTTGGTATCCACAACGAATTCCATTACAGCCTTATGAGTGAGCTTGACGGTGACCAGAAGGTTAAGGTGCTTCTTGCCCAGGCTCTTTTCGGAAACCCCGATATCCTTCTTCTTGACGAGCCTACCAACCACCTTGACGTTGCAGCTATCAACTGGCTTGAAGAGTTCCTTATGAACTTTGAAAATACCGTTATTGTTGTCAGCCACGACAGACATTTCCTCAACAAGGTATGCACCCATATTGCTGACTGCGACTTCGGCAAAATCACAATGTACGTAGGTAACTACGATTTCTGGTACGAATATACCCAGATGGCTCAGAGACAGCTCCGTGAGCAGAATAAAAAGGCTGAGGCAAAGAAAAAGGAGCTTCAGGAATTTATTGCACGATTCAGCGCAAACGCTTCAAAATCAAAGCAGGCAACAAGCCGAAAGAAGCTTCTTGAAAGCCTTGTTATTGAGGATATGCCCGTTTCCTCAAGACGTTTCCCCTTCGTTGAATTTAAGCCCGACAGAGAAATCGGTAACGATATGCTTATTGTTGAGGGCCTTTCAAAAACCGTCGGCGACAGAAAGGTGCTTGACAACGTAAGCTTTACCATAAGACCCAACGAAAAGGTTGCTTTTGTTGGTACTGACGCCGTTGCAAAAACCACCTTCTTCAAAATTATCACAGGCGAGCTCGAGCCTGACGAGGGATCTTTCAAATGGGGCGTTACAACCTCACAAAGCTACTTCCCCAGCGACAACTCAGAATTCTTTGACGGTGTTGACGACAGCCTTATTGACTGGATAAGAAACTACTCCGATTTGCAGTTTGAAACCGACGTTAGAGGCTGGCTCGGCAGAATGATGTTCTCAGGCGAAGAAGCAACAAAGTCTGCAAAGGTGCTTTCAGGTGGCGAAAGAGTGCGCTGTATGCTTTGCAAAATGATGCTCAGCGGTGCAAACGTGCTTATTCTTGACGAGCCCACCAACCACCTTGATCTTGAGTCAATCACTGCACTCAACAACGCCCTCATAAAGTTCAAGGGTGCACTGCTCTTTACTTCTCACGACCATCAGTTCGTGCAGTCAATTGCAGACAGAATTATCGAGTTCAGACCTGACGGAGTTTACGACAAGAAAGAAACCTACGATGAGTTCCTCGAAAACAACGAGCTTCTCATTACAAAATAAATGATTCAAGGAGATACCCATGATATATGTAATCGGCGACATTCACGGTGACAAGGAAAAATACGATGCTATGATGGAAAAGCTCTCACCCACAGATAACGACACCGTGTTTGTTCTCGGCGACGTGATTAATATCGGTGACAGCTCTGTTGAGCTTCTTCAGGATATGATGTACAGAGCAAACGTCTATCCCGTTCTCGGTGAACACGAGTATATGGCTAAAAAGATTTTCCCTCTCATATCAGAGTTCACATCAATCCATGAGGCTTCAGAAAGCCTTGGCGGCGAGGACAAGGAGCTTTTAGATAAGTGGCTCACCATGAAAAGTGAAAAAACCACTGAGGATTTTCTCAGTCTTGACGATGAGGGCAAGGAGAGCATTATCGACTACCTTTCAGAGTTTGAGCACTATGAAGAAATTACTGCAGGCGGAAAGGATTTTGTTCTCTGCCACGCAGGAATCGACGGCTTCAGTGAGGATAAAGACCTCAGCGAATATGATGAAGAGGCCTTTGTTTATGCCTCAACTGACTACAGCAGAATTTACTTTGCTGATAAGTATCTTGTAACGGGACACACCCCCACAGCTGTAATTGACAGAAGCCTTACAGGAAAGGTTTACTCAAAGAAAAGACACCTTGCCCTCGACTGCGGCTGCGGCTACGGCGGAAGACTTGCGGCAGTTTGTCTTGACAAGTTAAAGGTTTATTACATTTAAGCTTATAGATGTATCCAAAGGAGATGTGCAAAATGTATGATTTTAATGTAATCAACGACAGAAGAAACACCAACAGCCTTAAGTTCGATTTTGCAAAGGAAAACAATATGCCCGAGGGCCTTGTTTCCATGTGGATTGCAGATATGGACTTTATGGCACCCGACAGCGTTGTAAATGCTCTGAGAGAGTATGTAAATAAGGGCATTTTCGGCTACAGCGACCCCAAAGACGATTACTATGAGGTTGTTATCAATTGGTTTAAAAAGCACTTTGACTGGGAAATAAAAAAAGAGTGGATTGTAAAAACTCCCGGTGTTGTAATTGCTCTCGCTCTTGCAGTAAGAGCCTTTACTGAGAAGGGTGAAGCCGTTATTATTCAGCCCCCTGTTTACTATCCGTTCTATAATGTAATAAGAAACAACGAGAGAAAAATCATCGAAAGCCCCCTTATTTATAAAGACGGTGCATACTCCATTGACTTTGAGGATTTTGAAAACAAGATTAAGGAAAACGACGTAAAGCTCTTTATTATGTGCAGTCCCCACAACCCCGTTTGCAGAGTGTGGACAAAAGAGGAGCTTAAAAAGCTTGGTGAAATCTGCAAGAAGTACGGTCTTTATGTTGTTGCTGACGAAATTCACTGCGACTTCGTTTATCCCGGTTTTGAGCATACCCCCTTTATGCTTGCCTGCCCTGAAATGGCTGACAGAACTGTTATCTGTACAGCTCCCAGCAAAACCTTCAATATTGCAGGACTTCAGATGTCAAACATTGTAATTCCCGGTGAGGAAACAAGAGCCCTTTATGAAAAGGAAGTGCTTTCAGCAGGCCACACCTGCAGCAACGCTATGGGCATAATCGCTGCAAAAGCGGCTTATGAGGGCGGCGAAGAATGGTACAATGAATGCTTCAGCTACATCAGAGGCAATCTCGATTACGTGCGCAGCTTTGTAAAGGATAATCTTCCCGGAATTAAGCTCATTGAGCCTCAGGGTACTTACTTTGCGTGGCTTGACTGCTCAGGCCTTGGTATGAACAAGGACGAGCTTAATGATTTTATCGTAAACAAAGCAAAGCTCTGGCTTGACGGAGGTCACATTTTCGGCGAAAGCTCTGAGCTTTTCCAGAGAATCGTTCTTGCCTGCCCCAGGGCTACAGTAGAAAAAGCGATGGCAAACCTTAAAGCTGCAGTTGATCAGCTTAAAAAGTGACATTTAAACTTTTTTTGATACCAAAGCGACAAAAATTGTAAAATTGTTGTGAATTAGGCAAGTAAAGTATTGACGATTCCCGATAAAAGGTTTAATATCTACTTGTAACAAAAAGAAATGATTACTTTTCATTTTCATAGTTGCCTCATTCAAATTCCTTACAAAAGTCGTCGGCTCGTGCCGGCGATTTTTGTTTGCAAAATTATATATTGTATGGTATTATATGTATAAATAAGTAAAGGAGGTTTTTTCTGTGCGCAATTTTCAAAAGGAGCTTGACAGACTTATAGAAAAAGCTGTATCTGACGGTGTTACACCAACGCTTCTTCTTCATTCCTGCTGTGCACCATGCAGCAGCTACTGTCTTTCCTATCTGTCGGAATATTTCAGTATAACCCTTCTTTACTATAACCCCAACATTTACCCCGAAGAGGAATACTTCAAAAGGGTAGCGGAGCAGAAAAGACTTATAAGCGAAATGAAGTTCAAAAATCCCGTATCCTTTATTGAGGGAAGCTTTGACCCTCAGGAATTCTACTCAGCGGTAAGGGGACTTGAAAAAGAAAAAGAGGGCGGGGAAAGATGCTTTAAGTGTTACGAGCTTCGTTTGCGTAAAGCGGCAGAGTACGCAAAAAAGGGCGGCTTCGATTACTTCACCACAACCCTTTCCATAAGCCCTCTCAAAAATGCGGCAAAGATAAACGAAATCGGAGAAAAAATTGCTGAACAGTACGGTGTTAAGCACCTTCCTTCAGATTTCAAGAAAAAGGAGGGCTATAAAAAAAGCACCCTTCTTTCAAAGGAATACGGACTTTACCGACAGAATTACTGCGGCTGCGTATTTTCGCAAAGCAAGGATTAATTCCAGAGTGTTCGGTACAATACTTTTTTCAAATTTAAATTAAGCAAAGGAGAATTTTCATGGAAAAAATTCAGGCAACAAGAGACGACAACAAATCCCTTTTCAGCATTTCCTACGGTTTATACCTTGTAACAAGCGCACTTGACGGCAAGCCTAACGGCCTTATTGTAAACACCGTTACTCAGCTTACCAACACACCCAACCGTGTTGCAGTTACAATTAACAAAGCCAATTACTCCCACAAAATAATCAAGGAAACAGGTATTCTTAATGTAAACTGCCTTACAACGGAAACCCCCTTCTTCGTATTCAAAAACTTCGGCTTCCAGAGCGGTATTGACAAGGATAAGTTTGAGGGTCTTTCCTACTCCCTCAGCGAAAACGGTCTTCCGGTACTTGGCGGCTGCGTGAATACGTTCATTTCCCTGAAGGTTACAGATTATGTTGACCTTGACACTCACGGAATGTTTATCTGTGAAATCACCGACAGCGGTATTATAAACGATAAGGAAAGCGTAACCTACACCTACTATCAGAAAAATATCAAGCCCAAGCCGGAGCCTGCAAAATCCAAGGGCTATGTGTGCAAAATCTGCGGTTATGTTTATGAGGGCGATGAATTGCCCGAGGATTTCATCTGCCCATGGTGCAAGCACCCTGCATCGGATTTTGAAAAGAGATAAAGATGTAGTTGCTTTTTGAGCAAAAATATAATAGAATAAGGGAAAGAGAAAACGGAAGGAAATTAAATTATGAAAGATTTTTACAAAAGCGTATCAGAAGCCCTCGGCGACGAAGCCATGAAAGCTCTTGCAATTGCTCTTTGCGTTGTGTTGCTTTTCACATGCGGTTATTTTTCAGGCAGTGTGACAAGCCCCAAGGCAAACGAGGATACAGCAGTAAATGCTACTGAGGCAAGTACTGCAGCGCCGCAGTCAACTGCTCCCTCAACAGCACCCTCAACTGCCCCTTCAGCTTCTCCCACAGAAAAGCCCTCAGAAGCACCCTCAGAAAACACAAGTGAGCAAGCAACAAAAGCTCCTGAAGAAAATAAGGGCGAAATGTCAACTGCAGAAATTCTTAAGCTTTACAATGACAGTGCAAACAAGGTTAAAACAAACGCAACCAAGGTTGTAAAGAATTACGAGGACAGAGAATTCAACACCGAGACACTTGTTGCCCCCGGCGTTCTCAAGGGTATGGTAAACACAATCGTTCCCAAGTTTATGGGCGACGACACTGAGCCTATTGAATATGTTGGCACAGACGCAATCAAAGAAAACTTCATCGTTCCCGGTCAGGACTATGTAAGTGCACTCACTGAAGCTGATATAGTTGAAGCTACCTGCACAGACAACGGAACAGAGTATGAAATTATGATCAAGGTCAAGGACGAAACCAATCCTGTTCCCGGCAAGGGCGTAGGTGCAGCTTTTGATGTAATTGAAACCGGCGACATCACCTCAAGCGAATATGCAAGTATGCTTGAAAAATTCGACACCAACTATTTCAACTGCGTTCTCAAGTGCAAAATCGACAAGGCTTCAGGCAATATGACATGGGCAAACTACATGACTCCCCTCAGAATGGACATCGTTGCAAATATGATGGGTACACACAACGTTTCTGCAGAGATTTCATTTGAAAAGGATTATAACATTTTCTATTAATTCAATTAAATATCCAAAAGCAGCGTGCTGTCCGGCACGCTGCTTTTTTGTTTTGCTTTTTTCTTTTGCTTTTTGGTCTGCGCTTAATGCAACAGCCTCTTTTAGAATTCGATTTTCTTTTCGATATATGCTGCAAGGTCACTGATTGCTACTCTTTCCTGCTGCATTGTATCTCTGTCACGTACTGTTACACAGTTATCCTCAAGGCTTTCAAAGTCGAAGGTAATGCAGAGCGGTGTACCGATTTCGTCCTGACGGCGGTATCTCTTACCGATTGAGCCTGCGTCGTCAAATTCAACCATAAACTTCTTCTGAAGGTCGTGGTAAACCTTTTCAGCCTCAGAAGAAAGCTTCTTTGAAAGGGGAAGAATTGCTGCCTTATAGGGAGCGAGTGCAGGATGGAAGTGGAGAACAACTCTTGAATCGTTCTTTTCTGCGTCAACAACCTCTTCGTCGTAAGCCTCTGTCATAACAGCAAGGAAAAGTCTTTCAACGCCGAGAGAGGGCTCAATTACGTAGGGAATGTATCTTTCGTTGGTGGTGGGGTCAAAATAGTCAAGTGCCTTACCTGATGTGTTGATGTGCTGAGTAAGGTCGTAGTCTGTTCTGTCAGCAACACCCCAGAGCTCGCCCCAGCCGAAGGGGAAGAGGTATTCAAAGTCGGTTGTTGCCTTTGAATAGAAGCAAAGCTCGTCCTTATCGTGGTCACGAAGGCGAAGATTTTCTTCCTTCATACCAAGTGAGTAGAGCCAGTCACGGCAATAGCTTCTCCAGTAATCAAACCATTCAAGGTCTGTGCCGGGCTTGCAGAAGAATTCAAGCTCCATCTGTTCGAATTCACGTACACGGAAAATGAAGTTACCCGGTGTGATTTCGTTACGGAATGATTTACCGATCTGAGCAACACCGAAGGGCACCTTGCGTCTTGTTGTTCTCTGGATATTTGCAAAGTTTACGAAAATACCCTGAGCTGTTTCGGGACGGAGATAAAGCTCATTCTTGCTGTCCTCAGTTACACCCTGGAAGGTTTTGAACATAAGGTTGAACTGACGGATATCAGTGAAGTTATGAGCGCCGCAATCGGGGCAGCAGATGTTCTTTTCATTGATATAGTTAAGCATTTCCTCGTTTGACCAGCCTGCAACGTTTGTGCCGTCGAAAGCTTCAATAAGGTTATCTGCTCTGTGTCTTGTCTTACATTCCTTACAGTCCATAAGAGGGTCAGAGAAACCGCCAAGGTGACCTGAAGCAACCCATGTCTGAGGATTCATAAGAATAGCTGAATCAAGACCTACGTTGTAGGGATTTTCCTGAACAAACTTCTTGAGCCATGCTTTTTTGATGTTGTTCTTAAGCTCAACACCGAGAGGGCCGTAGTCCCATGTGTTTGCAAGACCGCCGTAGATTTCACTGCCTGCATATACAAAGCCTCTGCCCTTACAAAGAGCAACAAGCTTTTCCATTGATTTTTCGTTGTTAGTGAGCATTTTTAAAAAACTCCTTTCACTTCCGGAATACTTCCGTAAAAAAATTGTATACTCAGTTATAATAATACAATCAACCGCCTTTTGTCAAGGGAAAGACGGATAAAAACTCCCTTTCCGTCAACAAAGAGGAAAGGGAGAAGGTATTTTTAAACGGTAACAAGTAAAACTGTCGCTGCAACGGCGAGAATAAAGGTTATGCCGTATCTCTCAAGGTAAGCACCCAGATAGAGAATCACTGCTGAGGGAGCATAGAAAATCTTCTGCAGGATGTTGCCGTGCTTATAAACCTTGTTCATCATATTAATAGCATCCTCAATCATAGGATAGCTGTTTACGTAAAATGAAATTGCAAACCAATAGGAAACCGCACTTGCGATTTTAAGGTAAATGTCGCCGATTTCAAGATAGATAGTGATGAACGCAGGAATGAGGCAAAGCATAAACGCCATAATGCTCATCATAAAAGCGGGAACAAAACAGAAGGCAAAGGCGCCCCTTGCTCTTGGAATAAACTCGTGTTCAATGTGGCCGCAGGTTTCGTCGTTTCTTATATATCTGTTGTCCTCAACGGGAACCTTACAGAGGCGGCAGACAACCTGCTGCCAGAAGCCACGCATAAGACAGCCGGGGAAGGTAAGATACTTTGTTAAAACATAAAGTCCTGTCATCAGATGTCACCTCCGTTGTCAGCAATAATCTCATCAATTGAAATCTCGTCGTTCTTATACTTTGTTACAAGCTCGCTTATTTCATAGCCTGAACTTTCAAGAAGCTCTTTCATTTCATCGTAAATTGCTGTGTTGCCTGTGTAAAGTCCGCAAAGAGCGTAAAGGTTACAGGTCTGTACAGTGTAAGCAGAGGAGATTGCTTCCTCTATGCTTTCAAAGGCAAGAGCGCCCTCGCCCTTGATAAGGTAAGCAATTGCTTCATACTGCTTGTAGGAAACGTCACCGTTAAAGGAGTTTGCAGCCGCTTCAGCGCAGATTTCAAGAATCTTGTCTGCGTCGGGCTTTTCAAGGTAACGGTAGTAGCTTGCCTTTGCAATATATGCGTTCATATCCTGCTTGTTCATAGCAATAAGTCTGTCAAAAGTATCGTTAACAGTCTCTTCATCGCCTGCTCTTGCAGCGATTCCGCAAAGGTTTGCAAGGTAGCACCATTCGTAGCCCTTACCGTTTTCGTCAACCTTCTTAAGCTGTTCAAGCTGTGCTTCAAGGCTTTCGTCGTTAACGCTCATAACAACATATTTGTAATACTCAATAAATGTTTCGTTGTATTTTTCAGTAACTGTGCTTTTGCCTTCAGCCTTGGGATTTACTGACTTGAGAGCTTCAAGCTCAGCCATAATTTCTTCGTAATCGTACTCCTGACCCATTGCAACGGGTTCAATTATTTCTGAAACAGCGTAGTAGGTTTCCTGAAGCACTGTGCTTTCGGTAACTATATTCTGATACTTCTTGTTCCAGGGCATTTTCAGCTCTGTTTCGGTGAAGTAGGTTTCAATAAGTGTTCCTGCATCGGTGAAGTATCCGGTGTTTACGTAGGAATCAATCATCATACGTACAACCTTTTTTGAAACGGTGCTCTTATCAGTTTCCTGGAGGTAGGAATAGCCTGCCTGAAGGGCGGAGAAGGTTTTTCCGCTTTCTGCAGTTGCAACAAAATCCGCAGCTGCAATTGAGCTGTCAAAGCTTGAAAAAGCAAAGTAACCGGTAATGATTACAAGAGCAATACTGAGAAGTAAAGTAAGTACACCGCTGAATCTCAGAGGATATCTCTTCATAATTTCACGGCATGAATCGCAGTAAAGATAATCCTCACCGTAATCCTGTGAACGGGGGTTTTCACCGCAGCACTCGCAAAGGGGAAGATTTTGAACTTCTTCCTCGTCGTTTAAAGAATCGGGATTTTCGTGGTCAAGCTCCTGAATAAGCATTTCGGAGTCATTGTTTTCTCTTGCTGCGTCAAGCTCTTTCTGGAACATATCACGGATTTCTTCCAGCTCGGCTTCAAGCTCTGTTTTTTCCTCTGAAGAGCTGTCCTCAGTGCTTTCTTCGCCGATTTCTTCAGCGGCTTCTGCACTCGGTTCTTCAGCTGTTTCTGTTACATCCTCTGAAAAATCTGCTTCTTCTGCTGCTTCTTTCTGAAGTGCGTCAGAATTTTCTTCTTCAAGGATTTCATCTTTCTTGAATTCGTCCAAAACGAAACCTCCTTAGGTAATTGAACTCTGCTTTTAGTTCAACCGTATTGGGTATATTTTAGCACCTATTTACTTAAAATGCAACACTTTAATACATAATAGAATATACTAAACAGACTTTAATTCTTCCTTAAATGCGTTGACCAAGAGGACTTTTTGTGATAAAATCTAAGCCAAAGGAGATGATTCCCATGAAAAATTCATTCAAAAAAGCAGTATCTGTTTTTCTTACTGCTATACTTCTTTTCACCTTTGCCTTTTCGGGCACGGCGGCAGTAGTAAAGGACACATCAAAAGAGCTTAAAACCTACAGTGTAGGCGACAAGCTCCTCTGGAATACACTGGACGTTATTGTAGACGGTCTTCTCAAGGGTATTGCGGCTATGGTACCGCCCCTTTCAAAATGGACTGACAGCTACGGTGCAAAGGGCTTTATGGAGGGCACAGCAGATTTTATCTCACAAAAAAGTGAAAATGCAAAGTGGCTTCTGGGCTACGACTCAAGAAGTATTCTTCTCCCCCACGATGAAATTCTCGGCAAAATGTATGTTGCCGGCACAATCGGAGTGAAGGAAAAATTTGCAACAGAAATTGTTGATGACCTTTTCGTAAGAACTGTTGCTCTTTCAGATAACAGCGGCAGAGGTACAGCAGTTTTCGCCTGTATTGACTCATACGGCTTATCTCTTTCAGATGTAAGAGAGCTGAGAACAAGCCTTGAAGCTTATGCCAAGGAAAATAATATCAACTCCATTACACTTTCAGTTCTTCATCAGCACAGCGCTGTTGACACCTTCGGTATGAACGGAAATATCTGGGAAATGGTATTTACAAACCCTGCAAAGAATATTTTCGGTATGAACACCGTAAACGGCAAAGATGAAAAGTATATGGACAACCTTTTCAGAAAGTGCACTGAGTCCATAAAGGCTGCAACCGAAGGTATGACCGAGGGCAGACTTTTTGAGGGCGAAGCAGACGCAGGAAAATACATTTACGACAAGCGTCAGCCCTACGTTATGGACGAAAGCTTTACACGCCTTCGTTTTGTTCCCGAAAACGGCGGAAAGGAAACCTGGATTGTAACTACTGCAATTCACTGCGTAGGTAACGGTGCTGCAGGCACTGCAGTAACAGGCGACTACCCCTACTATATGGAGCAGGAAATAAAGGATACTGCAAACCTTATGGTTGTTCTCGGTGCTGAGCTTGGCACAACTCAGAACAACACAAGTAAAACCAACCCCGAATACGATTCAGCAAAAACAGACTTTGAGCTGATAGCAGGCTACGGAAGAGCAATTGCAAGGGACATTCTTGCAATCAGCGAGGAAACGGAAATTGAGCCGATTTTCAACATCAGATACAAAGAGATGTATGTTCCCGTTGAAAATCCCATTCTTCTGTTTGCTGCTAAATGCGGAGCCTTCGACAACATTGTAAGAAGAAACGGCCTTAAGTATAACCTGCTTACAGAAATCGGTTATATGGAGCTTGGTGAAAACCTTGCTTTTGCAATTGTACCCGGTGAGCTTGCTCCCGAGCTTGCATACGGCGGAACACTCAGCGGCGACGTTGCATGGTCAGGCAAAGATTGGGAATACCCCTCAATGGAGGAGATTGTAAAAACCAACCGAGGAGAAAACAAGAAGCTTCTTGTTTTAGGCCTTGCAAACGACCAGATAGGCTACATCGTTCCCGATAACGATTATATGCCCATGATTCACGAGGACAGCAAGAGCCTTGAGTTTGTGTCATTGGGCAAGAACACAGCATCAAAGCTTGTAACCGAATTCGGCGCACTTGTTGCAGGACTCAACTGACAGGGAACGCCTCAGGCACAGACCGAAAAGCTAAATGAAAGCGGATATTTTCAGCGAGTCAATACTGAAAATATCTGCTTTAATTTTATTGAAAGAATAAACTACACCCAACCGGCAGATAATATCATTGTATAAAAACCCAAAGGAGTGACCGGTATGGTAAACAGCGATACAATAAAGCTTTTAAAAGAGTGCGATGCGGGAACAAAAACAGCAGTCAGCTCAATCAAGGAGGTTCTTGATAACGTAAAGTCAAAGGATTTGCTCACCCTGCTGACAGAAAGCACAAAAGAGCACGAGCTGATTATTGCCGACATCAAGGAATACCTTGACGAAATCGAGGGCGACGGTAAGGATCCATCCCCTATGGCAAAAATGATGAGCTGGGCAAAAATCAATATGAAAATGATGATGAACGAAAACGACAAAACCATAGCCTCCCTTATTATCGACGGCTGCAATATGGGTATAAAGCAGCTGACGGGCTACCTTAACGACTATACACAGGCAGACGATAAATCCAAGCGCCTTGCAAAAAGACTTATTAACGAAGAAGAAAACCTCAGCGATGCACTGAAGAAGTATTTGTAAGGATTTTTCCTTGACAAAACCCGGCTATTGGTTTATAATTAGCACAATATAATAAACCGATGAGCGAGAGTAGTACTCTTTACGGAAGCTTAAAGAGAGCCGCGTGCGGTGGAAAGCGGCAGTGGAAGAAAAGAGGAATGGACTTGTGAGGGCGGCCCGAATGGAGTAGGCGTCGACGGAAACTCTAACCGTTATGATGAGAGCGCATATAGGTGCGTGATAAACCAAAAGGTGGCTAAAACAGACAGACCTGTTCCTTTTTCGGAGCAGGTCTTTTTTATTTTTAATTTTGTATATAAGCTTGAAAGGAAGATACAAATGGAAGAAAAAATTATTACTGCTGAGAACGCTCAGAGCGAAAGAAAAAAGAAGATTCTTTCCTGCATTCAGCCCTCAGGTATCCCCACTCTTGGCAACTACCTCGGTGCACTTAAAAACTGGAAGGCTCTTTCTGACGATTTCGACGGTGCTTTTGCCGTTGCCGACCTTCACGCAATTACCGTAAGACAGGACCCCAAAAAGCTCCGTCAGCAGAGCAACGAGGTTTTCGCTCTTCTTCTTGCAATCGGTCTTGACCCCGAAAAGAGCATCATTTTCCTTCAGAGTCAGGTGCCTGCCCACGCTCAGCTCGCATGGGTGCTTAACTGCTATACTCAGTTCGGCGAAATGTCAAGAATGACTCAGTTCAAGGATAAATCCCTCTCTCACGCTGACAATATCAACGTAGGTCTTTTCTCCTACCCCGTACTTATGGCAGCCGATATTCTTCTTTATCAGGCAGACCTTGTTCCCGTTGGTGCAGACCAGAAGCAGCACCTTGAAATTGCAAGAGATATTGCCAACCGTTTCAACGGTATTTACGGCAAGACCTTTACAATTCCCGACCCCTATATCGGCAAAAGCGGTGCAAGGGTAATGAGCCTTCAGGATCCTACAAAGAAAATGAGTAAATCCGATCCCAACCCCAAGAGCTACATTTCTGTTTTCGATACTCCCGAACAGATTATGAAGAAAATCAAGAGCGCTGTTACCGACAGCGAAGGCGGCGTTTACTACGGCGAAGGCAAGGAAGGCGTAAACAACCTTATGAGCATTTACTCCTGCTGCACAGGCCTTACCAATGAGCAGATTGAAGCAGAATTTTCAGGTAAGGGCTACGGTGATTTCAAGGTAGCCGTTGCTGAAGCAGTAATTGAGGAGCTTCGCCCCGTACGTGAAAAGTTTGACTTCTATATGAAGGACACCGCAGAGCTTAAAAATCTTCAGGCAAAGGGCGCTGAAACTGCAAACAGAATTGCAGACAGAACTCTCACAAAGGTTATGAAAAAGGTTGGCTTTGTAATTCCGTAAATTTAAACAAAAAAAGACCTCCCGATATGCTCAACAGCATACCGGGAGAATTTTTATCAGTTGTTGCCCATTGAATAGTTGGGAGCTTCTTTGGTGATTGAAATATCGTGAGGATGGCTTTCAATAAGGCCTGCGTTTGTAATTCTAACGAACTGTGTCTTTTCCTTAAGCTCGTCAATTGTAGCGCAGCCACAATAGCCCATACCTGCACGAAGACCGCCCATCATCTGATATACGGTTTCGCTGAGTGTTCCCTTGTAAGGTACACGTCCTTCAACGCCTTCGGGAACGAGCTTCTTGTTGTTAGCCTGGAAGTATCTGTCCTTACTGCCCTGATTCATAGCAGCGATTGAACCCATACCGCGGTAAACCTTGTACTTTCTGCCCTGATAGATTTCTGTATCGCTGGGTGATTCCTCACAGCCCGCAACAAGTGAGCCGACCATAATTGCACTTGCACCTGCAGCAATAGCCTTAACGATTTCACCTGAGTACTTGATACCGCCGTCGCCGATTACGTTCTTGCCGTACTTGGCAGCTGCTTCAGCACAGTCATAAATTGCAGTAATCTGAGGAACACCGATACCTGCAACAATACGGGTTGTACAGATTGAGCCGGGGCCGATACCAACCTTAACGCAGTCAGCACCCGCTTCAATAAGAGCCTTTGTTGCTTCAGCTGTAGCAACGTTACCTGCAATAAGTGAAACGTCGGGGAATGCAGTCTTGACCTTTTCAACAGCCTTAAGAATATTCTTGCTGTGGCCGTGAGCTGAGTCAAGAACAAAGGCATCCACATGAGCAGCAACGAGAGGAGCTGCTCTGTCAAGAACGTCAGCAGTTGCACCGAGAGCAGCAGCACAGAGAAGTCTGCCGTCTGTGTCTCTTGCTGAGTTAGGATACTGAACAGCCTTTTCAATATCCTTGATTGTGATAAGACCGGTGAGGTTGCCCTTATCATCAATAAGAGGAAGCTTTTCAATTTTATGCTTCATAAGAATAAGCTTTGCTTCTTCAAGTGTTGTGCCTACAGGAGCTGTGATAAGACCTTCTTTGGTCATAACTTCGCTGATTCTGATATTATAATCCGAGAGGAAACGGAGGTCACGGTTCGTAAGAATACCTACAAGCTTGCCGTTTTCGCAGATGGGTACACCTGAAATACGGTAGTTGTGCATAAGGTTTTCAGCTTCGTATACATAATTGTCAGGAGCCAAAAACATGGGGTTTATAATAATACCGTTTTCACTTCTCTTAACCTTGTCAACTTCCTGCACCTGAGCTTCAATTGACATGTTCTTGTGGATTACACCAAGACCGCCTTCACGGGCAATGGCAATTGCCATTCTTGATTCTGTAACGGTGTCCATAGCGGCAGTCATTACAGGAATGTTGAGTCTGATGTTTTTTGTGAGCTGAGTTTCAAGACATACATCTGCAGGAAGAACATCTGATTCAGCCGGGATGAGAAGTACATCGTCGAAGGTAAGACCTTCTTTTACAAACTTTGAGTTGAATTCCATAACCATAATCCTTTCTCTCGTTTTTGAAATATGCTGGTTCGTGCTAAAATATATTAAATTATTATAACACGGAAAACCTAAAGTATCAACCCTTGCGGAGATATTTTTTATAAAGTTTTTCCTTTGCTTTTTCAGTATAATTCTGTAAGGAATATTATTAACTGAAAAAAATCAGCCACACAACAATGTGTAGCTGACTGAGTAATATTTTTATCTGCAGAGCTTTACCTTTCGTGCTTTTTTATCATTTCTTCAAGTATCTCTGCCGCATCGTAAACCGCCTTTGCACAGGGCCTTTTTGCGTAGTACTCTGCATTTCTCTCGTCGGGCTTTGCTGTTTCCTTTTTCTCGGAAGCAATTTTCAGCATCTCACGGCAGATTATTGTGCCACCGTGTCTTTCTCTGAAAAGTTCGCAGAATTCTCTGACAAGCTCGTAGTTTTCCTTTTTGCCCTCGCTGTCGTCGCCATTTACTGCGGCCTTCAGAGAACCGAGCACCATTACTGCACCGCTTACGGCACCGCAGACCTCTCTTTGTCTGCCCACGCCGCCACCAAGACCTGCTGAAATTCTTTTTGCCGTGTCCTCGTCAATACCAAAACGGTGAGCAAAAGCTGCAAACACACTCTGGGAGCAGTTAAACCCTTCCATAAAAAGCTCAAGGGCTCTTTCCTTTTCTGTCATATTGCTTTATCTAATGTTCCTCTGCTTACTCCTGTAAGATAAGCTGAAGATCCTTTTCCTCTCTGTCTGAAAACCTGGTCTTCTCTTGCAAAGTACATTTTCGGGCCGCTTCTTCCTCCACGCATTTTAAGCTGAATCTGTCCGAAAACAGGGAAAATAAGAGAAACAAGGTTGTCGCCTGTTGTCTTATTCCACACCTGGAAGGCAAAGTACATGCAATTGAAAACAAAGTCCCAGCCGTTTCTTGCATTTATAATTGCATTTGTTGCTTTGTTAAGCTCATTTTTTGTAAGATCCTTTGAAATTGAGCACCATCCGCTCTGACCGTATTTGTTTGCACAGTGTGCTTCTACATTGTAGTAAATTCCGTAACCGTCAGCTCTTGATGCTGCATAGCAGCCTACAGAAACGCCTTGACCTACAGGAAGGTCATAAAGACCTACTTTTAATGTTTGCTTTGAAAGGTTTTCAAAATAAACAAAAGCATGGTCTGTCCATGAGGTTCCCTCAAGATAAGTGATTACATACATTCTTGCAACAACAGGATCGTTTGCTGCAAATGACGGTGCGGCAATTGAAAAAATTATTGCCAATACCAACATCAGTGAAGCTGCGCTTTTAAATATTCTTTTCATTTTTCTTCCTCCTGAAAGATAGTTTTCAATACCCTCCAAGTATAAGCAATGTTTGTTTAAAAAGTTTTAAAACAGTTTAAAGCTTTAGTATATTCCTCAGCTTTTCAATAAGTGCCTTAGCTGAATTCTCTGAAAGCTCAATTTCACACTTTTCCGTCATCAGTCTTTCGAGATAATGTGCATCGGAGCTTCTTATGAGAAATCTGTTTTCCAAAGTGGGATACTTTTCTCTGTAAGCCTTTTCGTCTGCATCGTAAGTAAGCTCAAAAATCGGCGTTTCAAGGCTTTCAGGAAAATCGCCAAGAGCAGAAATAACACTGTAGGAATTTCTGTCAATGTGAGCAGGATACCATATGCCGCCGTAATCTCTCATAAGCTCGTCAAGAATTTCAATGCTGATTCCCGACGCCGTTGTAAGAAGCAACTCGAATGAGCCGAGAAATTCGTCGGTTTCGTTCATTATATACTGGTTACCGAAAATATGCTCCTTGTTTTTTACGGGAGGGATTGTGGTTTTTACGTAATCCGAAAACTCAAGGGCATTTTTCAGCTCGGGGAAAAGGCAGACACAGTGAATTTCTTCGCTTGTGCAAAGCTCCATTCCCGGCACAACCGTAAGTCCGATACTCTCTCCGGCTTTCATAGCGCTTTCACAGTTAAGGCAGGTGTTGTGGTCTGTAAGAGCAATAATGTCACAGCCGCAGATTTTTGCCATATTTGTGAGATTATACGGTGTCATTTCGTTGTCACCGCAGGGTGAAAGACAGGAGTGAATATGTAAATCGTACCTCAGCTTCATAAGAGCTTTGAAATTTTAACAGCAAGGCTGTAGGTGCTTTCCTCGCTCTGAAGAACGGGGATACTCATAGCTTCAGCCTTAAGCTTTGCATCTTCGTCAAGAGGTGCGTTTTCCGTAAGCACAAGACAAGAGCAGTCGGAAAGCACACAAACGGCAATAGAATTTATGTTGCCCATAACCGTAAGCCACACGTCGTTTTCGCTGATTCTTGACATAACCCAGGAAAGAAGGTCGCCGCAGTAGCAGCCGTCAACTGTTCTTTCGCTGTCGCCCTCAACAAGCACTTTAAGATTCAGCTTATCCTTAAGCTCTTTAACTGTCATTACCTTTTACCTCCGTTACCTCTTCGGTCATAACCTTGTCTCTGAAAGGCGCAGGAAGCCAGTCGTTGCTTCCGCCCACCTGAATTTTATGAAGCACGCAGTCATCTTCTGAGGCGTAGCCTCTTACAATATCGTCTGCAAGAGCTCTGCATGAGGGCGCACCGCAGATTCCGCAGTCAAGGCCGGGAAGCGAAGATTCAATTTCCTTGAGTCTTGTCATCATACGCATAGCCTTTACAACGTTATCTGCAAGCTTCATAGCAGGTGAGGGTGTAACCTCTTCAGTAAGACTGAACTCTTCAAGGTCGTATTTGTTTCTTATGCTGTTGCAGGAAACGGGCATAAATTTTCTCAGTCTTTGAATTCTCGCCTTTGCAACAAAGGGATTTTCAACCGTAAGCACACCGCCTACACAGCCTCCCGTGCAGCTGTTGAGCTCAATAAAATCAAGGTCGTTGAGTTTTTCGTCTTCAAGCTCTTCAAGAACATTGATAACGTTTCTGATGCCGTCTGCAGCAAGGTATCTTTCCTTTAAAAGTCCTGCTGCCTCGCCGCCGCTGCTTGCCCAGCCTACACCGATAATACCCGAATCGTTGATTAACTCCAGCTCCTCAGGCTTAAGCTTATCCATATAGTGCACAAGCTGAGGGTAGATATCCTTCATAGCAATAGCTCCGTCTACACCGCTTTTGCTGTAGCCGAGAGGGTTTTTGATTGCCGTTCTTTTTGCAGGGCAGGGCGAAATAAAGAAAACGCCGATATCCTCGTCACTGAGTCCCGTTTCCTTTTTGGCTTGCTCACGTGCAATTCTTGCAGCAAAGTCAACAGGCGCGTAAAAGGGAAGAAGATTTTCTATAAGGTTAGGAAAGCGTATTCTGATAAGCCTTACAACTGCAGGGCACGCCGTTGAAATAACGGGTTTTTTAAGCCCCTCTGTCTCCATAAATCTTCTTGTTGCGCTGCTTATGTATTCGGCTGCCTTGCTGACCTCGACCACCTTGTCGAAGCCAAGCTTTTTAAGTCCTGTCAGCACGTAGTCAATGTTGTCAAGATTATTGAACTGACCGTAAAGTGCCGGGGCAGGCAGAGCAATTTTATATTTGAAATTGTTTATTTTATCAAGATGCGCCATAACTGCGTACTTTGCGTGCTGAGGGCAGACCCTTATGCACTCGCCGCAGTCAATGCATCTGTCGGAAATTATATACGCCTTTTTATTTCTTACACGGATAGCCTCCGTGGGGCAACGCTTGATACAATTGGTACACCCCACACATTTATCCGCATCAAGGCGAACTGAGTGGAATATTTTTGACATTTTATTTTCTCCTTTTTTCAGAGTTGAGAGTTGAGAGTTAAGAGTTGAGATGTGGTCGCAGATTTATATCTCTAAAATTGAAAGAAACAGTCTGCGAAATTAATTGAGTAAAATGGGGTAAAGAGTCAATTTTATCCGCCTTTATATTCATAAATGAATAAAATCCTACCCGCCGAATTTATCAATCTGCTTCGGCGGAATGAATGTAAAGGTTTTATTGAAAGTTAAAACGGATATAATCGGAACGAAGTGACCCTCATCTCAACTCTTAACTCTCAACTCTTAACTCTTGATACGCTTACGCAATATTAACCGCCAGCTTCAAGGTTGTTCCAACACCGACTTCGGTTTCAATTTCAAAACTATCGCTGTACTTTTTGATGTTGGGAAGACCCATACCTGCACCAAATCCCAGTGAACGGATATTGTCGGGCGCAGTTGAATAGCCCTCTTTCATGGCAAGGCTCACATCTTCAATGCCGGGACCCTGGTCAGCAAGGGTCATAAGAATTTTATCCTCGGTGATTTCAACGTCGATTTCACCGCCGCCTGCGTGGATAACCATATTGATTTCACCCTCGTACATAGCGATTGAAACGTTTCTTATAACATTAGGTGAGACTCCCAGCTGTTTCAGTGTGCGCTTAACATCTCCGGAAGCTGCTCCGGCTCTTGTAAAGTCATCACCCGGCACATCGTAGTGCAGCTTGATGCTCTCACTCATTTTCCGCTTCCTCCTCTGAGACCCTTTTCGTAAAGACGGCCGCAGGATGTAAACATTTCAAGCTCTGTGCAAAGCATAACCATATCTCTGTCCTCAGCCATTTCAATCATATCAAGAGTAGGTCTTTTGCCTCGTACAAAAACGATGCAGTTCATATCCATCATTTCTGCTGTTCTTACAACCTGAGGATTTACGAGACCTGTAAGAAGCACAGCCTGCTCCTTTACAAAAGCAAGCACGTCGCTCATCATATCGCTTCCGCAAGCGGAATTGACTGCTTTGTCCATAAGATCGTCGCGGCAGATTATTTCTGCCTGAAGAATTTCTTTAATGTCGTTTACGGTCATAGTTGGTTGCTCCTTTATGTTGATTTATATTGTTTACAACAATTGTTTTTTATAGTGTGGAGAGTGGAGTTGCGGTCGCGATTTTACGCTTCAGTAAATATAAAGATGTATTCCGCAAAGTAAGATTGTTCGTTATGGGTAAGGGGTAGATTTTAATCGGACCGTCGAGGACGCCGGTCCCTACGGCATCTGCCTGATTCTGCAGGTAGAATTTAACCCCTTCAACTTCTGTAAAGGTGGATATAATCGGAGCGAAGCGTTACAATCATATAACCTTAGCCTTGCCGTCCCTGAAAGGTAATTCCCCTGTTAGGGGAAATGTCTGCAAAGCAGACAAAAGGGTGCCCGTTTCTGGAAGAAAAGGGGGACCGCTTTAGCGGTGGAAGGGTTTATTTCAACTTTCAACTCTAAACTCTTTATTACAAAAAGCGACCTTTGCGGGCCGCTTTTTTTATCAGATGTATTTGAAATCGGCCTTTTCGATTTCTTTTTCAATGATGTCAACGGCAACGTTCCATACGGTTTTGCCCGCATTCACAAAGCCGTCCTTGTTCTTTACGGAACAGAGCATTGCAAAAGCTTCGCCGATGTTTTCTGAAAGGTTTCCGCCCTTCTGTACTGCAAGATAGTAGAAAGTGAACGCCGCACCGTTTTTAAGGTTGTCATAAAAGCCGGGGGATTTCTTTTCTATGTTCTCGTACATTGTGGCAATCGCCGTTGTGGTTACAATTGAAACGGGAATTTCAACCTGAAGCACTGTTTCGCAGGCGAAAACAAGAAGCACCTTTATCTGATAAAGAATGTCCGATGCGAAGTATCTGGGTGCAAGGTGGTCCCTAAGGTCAACGATAATTCCGTCGTCACCCTTCGGTGTGATTGTTGCAAGGATTTCGCCAAGCTTTCTCGCCTTGTCAATGTTGCCGTTAAGACGGTGGGTCATAACCTCATCAAGGGTTCTTGTAATTTCAGATGTGCTGTTGTCAAGCTCATTTTTTGATTTGTAGATTTTTACATCGTTTTCACTCATTTGCTGTGCCTACAGGGAAAACCTGTTCCTTTCTGGTTTATTCTGCAGCTGTTTTTTCTGCTGCCTTGCGCTTTCTGCGCTTTTTTGCTTTGTAGGAAAGAAGCTGATTCAGTGCATCTTCAGTGGGACCGTATTCACCAAGCTTCAAGGGGTAAGCGTTGAAGCCGCCGTGGAAGTCACTGCCGCCGGTCATAAGAAGTCCGTGCTTCTTTGCTGTTTTGATAAGAGCTTCCTGCTGCTCGGGAGTGTTTTCTGGGTGCCAGACCTCAACACCGTCAAGTCCCAGAGGAATAAGCTCCTCAAAAAGCTCAAAGTTGTTGTAAAAACCGGGATGTGCAAGAATTGCAATACCGCCTGCCTCGTGAATTGCTTCAATAATTTCAGCCGGCTCGGGATAGGTGGGATCCATTGAAACGTTAAGGGGTGAGCTTTTGGTGAAAAGCTTTTTGTAAAGGTCGCCGAAAATCTCGGTTGTGTATCCGCATTCCATAAGAGCCTTGAGAATATGTTGCTTGAAAATGTTGGTTGAGCCCTGTGCGTTTCTTATTATGAATTCCTCTGATACGGGGAACTTGTTTGCGATTTTCTTAACCATGATAATTCCCGCTCTTTTTCTTATAAGGGAATTGCTCTTGCAAAGACCTTCAAGTCTTTCGGGCTTATCGGGGAGATAGCAGAGGATATGTACCTTTGATTTTCTCTTGCTGTCGGTTGCTGAAAATTCAACTCCGGGTATAACGTTAACGCCGTATCTGTGCCCTATCATTTCGGCTCTGACAGTACCTGCAAGGCAGTCGTGGTCAGTAATTGAAATTGTTGTCACACCTGAGTTTTTTGCTAAGATGACGATATCGTCGATACCCATAGTACCGTCGGAAAGTTTTGTGTGAATGTGTAAATCTGCTTTCAAAATCAATTCCCCGTTTCTTTTTTCGTGACCGTTTTACCTTTCAAATATTTTTGTTCTTTCTCCGTGTAAAAAGCTTTTCTGCGTTTTTTAACGAAAATAAGGTCTACTACTCTATACTAATTTACATATGTTATTATACTATTAATTTTTTTCTTTTGCAAGTCAAAAACTGAATTTATATACCGAATTTTCAGATATTCTGCAAAAGTCTTGTAAGAATATTAACAAGAAGCTCAGTAAGGCAGCTTTCCTTGCGGTTATTCATTTCACGGTAATCCTCAACGGAGCTGTCGTCGGCGTCGTCGCTGATTTTGCGAAGTGAGAGCATAGGAATCTCTGCCTTGTCGCATACGGACGCAATTGCAGCAGTTTCCATATCAAAGGCTTCAATTCCGAAGGTATTTTTATAAAAGTCCTTCTTTTCCTTGTCTGTAAGGAAAATATCCCCCGTACCCGTAGGTGCAGCAATAATGCCCTCGCTCTGAAGCGCTAAGGAAAGAAGAGTCTCGTCTGCTGAGTAAAGGTATCTTTGTCCGTCAGCCTTTACGCCCGGGCCGTAGCCGATTGCAGTAAGGTCAAAGTCACACTCGATATGGCTTGTTGCCGCAATCATATCCTCTCTTTTAAGGCGTGAAACCGCACCTGAAAGTCCTGCATTGAGAATGTAATCCGCCTTGTCCTCACCGATTAAATATGCAGTTGCAGAAGCGGCGTTTACCTTTCCTATTCCGCACTTTACGGCAATAAGCTTAAGGGTGTTTTCTCCGTTTTTAAGGTATGTTATGACACTGTCATTTCCGTGTCTTTTTTCTTCTGTTGCTCCGTTTTCCTTTGCCCATAAAAGAAAAGGTGCATATTCCATTTCGTCGGCAAAAATAAGTCCTGCTGTTTTTTCCATCTGCTTTTTCCGTTCCTTTCTTGTTTTTTGTGTACCTTTTGATTTTACCACAGTCTTACGGCCAATGTCAACGAGATAAAATGCGCATAAAATAAAATATGGGGGAAAATCCGCAGTACGTTTTTCCGGTGCGCCAGTACGCCAAAGAACAGCCGGAAGCTGCGTCAGAGTCTGATGTGCGTTCTGCTTTATATAAATGGGATTTTATTTCAAAAAACCGTTGCAATAAATCCCACTTTCTGTTATAATACCCGTGGAAATAAGCAATAATAAATCAAAGGAGCAACGAAAATGAAAAAGAACAGCAAATTTTTTGCTTACGCAGTATGTATTCTT
>JBGVGM010000083.1:0-6366 GCA_045121655.1 Acutalibacteraceae bacterium
GCTCTGCAATACCGATAGCGTAGCTCAACTGTACAAGCACCTCATCAGAAACACCTGCTGCAACCATATTCTTTGCAATATGGCGCGCAGCATAAGCAGCACTGCGGTCAACCTTTGTGGGGTCCTTACCTGAGAAAGCACCGCCGCCGTGACGTGCATATCCGCCGTAGGTGTCAACAATAATCTTTCTGCCTGTAAGACCGCTGTCACCCTGGGGGCCGCCTGTTACGAAACGTCCCGTGGGGTTAACGTAAATCTTTGTGTCAGCTGTCATAAGTTCAGCAGGGATAATGGGCTCGATTACGTACTTTGTAACG
The DNA here is from genome assembly GCA_045121655.1 of Acutalibacteraceae bacterium. Taxonomy (GTDB): domain Bacteria; phylum Bacillota; class Clostridia; order Oscillospirales; family Acutalibacteraceae; genus UBA6857. The sequence goes on from JBGVGM010000083.1 coordinate 318, forward strand.
TCTTCTCTTATCTGAGAAAGCTCAACGTCAGCGCTGTGCTGAGAAGAAACAACAACTGCTGTAACAGCTACGGGCTTTCCGTCTTCATACTGAACTGTAACCTGGCTCTTGCCGTCTGCACGAAGATAAGGAAGTGTGCCGTCCTTTCTCACCTTTGTGAGCTGCTTTGTGAGCTTGTGAGCAAGTGAAATGGGAAGGGGCATAAGCTCCTTTGTTTCGTCGCAGGCATAGCCGAACATCATACCCTGGTCACCTGCACCGTGGAGGTTGTAAGCGTCCTCATCCCCTGTTTTAAGCTCCATTGACTTATCAACGCCCATAGCGATATCCCCTGACTGTTCGTCGAGAGCAACAAGCACACCGCAGGTATTGCAGTCAAAGCCCTTATCGCTGTGGTCATAGCCGATGTCGTTAATAACGCTTCTTACGATTTTTGCAACGTCGGGCTTATGAGCAGATGTGATTTCGCCCATTACAAGCACCTGACCTGTTGTGATTGCAGTTTCGCAGGCAACTCTTGCCTGAGGGTCGTGAGCGTAGATATCGTCAAGCACTGCGTCAGAAATCTGGTCGCAGATTTTGTCGGGATGACCTTCAGTTACTGATTCTGATGTGAAAAGAAATTTTGCCATTTTTCATATCCTTCTTTCTTTATAGTATGTTTGAATTTCAAATAAAAATGCGGTCACACAAGGCGACCGCAGACAAAGCCTTATCTTCCGGTCTTTACCGCAGGATTTAGCACCTTGCAAAATGCAGGTTGCCGAGCTTCACAGGGCCTGTTCCCTCAGCTGCTCTTAATAAGGAAGTATTCATTTTTGCTGTAATATTATATCAATTAGTGTGGGTGTTGTCAAGGGGTTAGTGGTGGGAATTTTTTGTCATTCTAATCATCAGCATTTTGCATTCAGATAATCTTCTTCAGTCTTTCCACAAGCACCTTGATTATGGGGAATGATACAACCGAAAGCATTGCGCCCTTGATTGCGTTGAGGGTTGCTGATGAGCCGATTGCTGCCCAGAGAGTTGCACCGTCAAGCTCAATACCAAGAAAGTACTTAAAGAAAAGAGGAGTTACAAGGTAGTTTGCAAAAAAGCCGATGAACACAATTGCCGCAACGCCCAGAAGTGAGGAAAGAAGAATGTACTTGTTCTCTTTTTTTGAGTTATACTCCCCTTTCTTTTCGCTTTTCTTTTTAAGGCTTCTGAAAAGAATTGAGAAAGGCACAACGTAGGCACAGCCAACGATAAAGTTCATAAGATTACCGAAGCCCATCTGAGTGCCGATACCCTTGAAAATAAGCTCAATTACGTTTTTAAGAAGCTCGATTATGACCGCTGCACCGGGGCCGTAGACGATGCCTGCAAAAAGTGCGGGTATGTCGCTGAGGTCCATTTTTAGGTGCCCCAGTGCGGCAAAAAGCGGAAACTCAAGGAGAAACAGCACAAAGCTGATTGCCGTAAGCATTGCGATTGTTGCCACCTGAACGAGACTTTTCTGACTACTTTTCTTCATAATATTCACCTTCCAAAAAAATAAGCCCACGGTAAAAAATACCATGGGCAAAAAATACAGATGTATGTATCTCTTCTTTCATCCGGACTGTACCGTCGGCTTCGGAATTACACCGAATCTGCGCTGACTGCTGTCAGGCTCGTGGGCTTTTACCACCGGTGAGGAATTGCACCTCGCCCTGAAGATATATCTTACATTATCATAATAGCACTGTGTGCCACTGTTGTCAATATTTTTTTGATAATTTTACACTCTTGATTCCAGCACTGTGAGATTTCCTAAAATTTCCACCTCACCGTAGGATGCAGGAATGAAAAGGCTTTCGCCTTTGTAAAGAGTTACGCAGGTGTCGCCGTGCATTACAACACCGTTTCCGTCAAGGCAGAGAAGTGAAACAAAGGAGGTGCTGTCAGCAGTAACGGTAGCCTTTTCCTCGATGTCAAGACGCTTCATAGTGAAAAGCTCGCAGGAAGTAAGAAGAGTTTCGCTGAAGCCGTCCTTTTTTACGGTTTCACCCATAGGCTTACCTGTTGCGTCAATTGCCTTTGTAGAGGTAACATCGAGAGCCTTTTCAACGTGAAGCTCTCTGGGCTTTCCGTTCTGAAGTCTGCCATAATCGTAAACACGGTAGGTTGTGTTGGAATTCTGCTGAACCTCTGCAAGAAGAATTCCCTTGCAGATTGCGTGAAGAGTTCCCGCTTCAATAAAAAAGATGTCGCCCTTTTTGACCTTTACCCGGTTCACATAATCGAGAAGAGTATTTTCTTCAATGCTCTTTCTGAATTCTTCCTTGCTGATATCCTTCTTAAAGCCATAGATAATCTCAGCACCCTCGTCACAGTCCATTATGTACCAGGCTTCGGTTTTGCCGTATTCGCCTTCAACCTTCATAGCGTAATCGTTGTCGGGGTGCACCTGAACTGAAAGGTTGTCCCTTGCGTCAATAAGCTTTATGAGTATGGGAAAAAACGAAAACTTTTCGCAGTTGGTTCCAAGACAGCCCTTGCCTTTTTCAGAGATAACCTCTGCAAGAGTCTTTCCTTTGTCCTCGCCGTTTTCAACAATGCTGTGGCCTGCTTCGTGGCAGGAAAGCACCCATGCTTCAGCCTGTCTGTCGGTAAATGACACCATATCGAATTCCTTTGAAAGACGTGTACCTCCCCAGATATAGTCCTTTATTGCGGGAGTGAGCTTTAAAATTTTCATACTGTCTGCTCCTTTTTCTGTAATTTAAATGTTACGGTTATCATATTATTTACGGGGTGTTGTTATGTCAATAGGTTCTTACATATTTTTTACTTTATTGATTATGTCTGCAGTAATTATTCTAGCCGTATCCTCTAAAACCGGAAAGCCCTTTCGATGTATCTTTCTTTCGGCATTTTCAGGTCTTGGAGCACTTTTCGGGGTTAACATCCTTTCCGCAGTAACGGCAGTTTCTCTGCCTCTTAACGCCCTTACACTTTTAATAAGCGGTGTCGGAGGTATTCCCGGAGTGGTGTTTCTGCTTCTTTGCGATGTTATTCTTCATCAGTAGAGAATGGTATTTTCTATACCTCTTGCAATCGCCTCGCCTAAAAGCTGCTGATACTGACTCTGAATAAGCTTATAGCACTCGTCGTTATTGGTTACGTAGCCCGTTTCAATGAGTACGCTGGGGCATTCGTCAAGTCTTGTAACGCTGAAGGGATAGTAAGGTGTGCCATCGGAAATACTGTCGTAAATGCCTGCCTGTCCGCTATAAAGGTAGCCCTTGAAAACGGAGAGCATCTGATTGTAAATATTTGACGCAAGCTTTTGGGAAAAGGGCTTGTAGTAATAGGTTGCCGTACCTATCATAGATGTGTTCTCCGAGCCGTTTGAATGGATACTCACGAAGAAGTCGGGCTTTAAACTTCTTGCAATCGCCTTTCTGTCCTCGAGTTCGAGAGTGTTGTCGCCGCCGCGGGTGGAGTAAACGGTTGCACCCTTGCTTTCGAGAGCCTGCTTTGTATAATAAGCAATTGCAAGGTTGATATCGCACTCTTCAACCGCTCCGCCGTAACCGAGAGCGCCCGGGTCGCTTCCGCCGTGACCGGGGTCAAGGAGAATTACACTGCCCGAAAGTGACTGAGGCTTGTTGTGAACGGTTATTACCATATATCCGTATTCGTCATATTCCACGCTGCAGCCGTAGTACTCTCCAAGGGCTCTTATGGGCATATAGAGAGTTGCTTTTTTGTCCGAAGCAGAAAGATTCCACGATGCACCTGAAACCACGTTGCTTCCCGAAACGTCAATATTTCCGTTGGCTGCTGTAGTATGATGGAAGGTAATCTGAATGTAGTTTGCATTGAATGTGGTTATGTTGAACTTTGTTCCGTACTGTGAATAATAGCTCTGTGGAGTAAAGCTTATGGTGTAGGGAATTTTCCAGGAGGTGCTGAGTTTGATTTTCAGCGTTCCGTTTTCGGAATATGAGGAAACAACGTTAAGGGTGTTGTCCCCCAACTCCTGTCTCGGAATCAGCTTTACGTGGTCACGGATAACCTTGACACCGCTTGAAAGCTCATAGAAGTAAACCTGCTCGCCGTATTCCTTGTTGTAAGCTTCGCTCTCCTGGGTGATGTAGTCCATTGTTCCTTTAACGAGAGCCGAGCAGGAAGGCGTATAGGTGTCATCATTATAAATAAGAGGACGTGTGTCCGCATAGTTGGCTGTAATAAGCGCCATTTCATTTCCCGTGAAGGGAGGATTGTTTCCGCCGTCGCCCTGTGAGGGTGTTATTACTGACGGAGTCTGAATGGGGCCTACGGTTGTATCGGGAATTGTAATCGAAGGCAGAGTCTGCTCAAATTTTCCCGGAAGAGTCGGCACGTAATTTTCAAGCTTAATGGGAGCAGTCGGCTTTTCCTCGGGCTTTCCTGCAGAGCTGGAAATATCGTTTTTTTCCTCCTCAGGCTTTATTACAGCGCCCTTAAGCTGCATACTTTTTCCGTTATAGCTGCCGATTACCGTAATCATTCCGAGAGAAGCGACCTCTTCACGGGTTTCGGGCATATTTATCTTGGCGCTGAAAGCCACGTACCCCGTTGCACTTTTGTCAACGGGCTTTGCTTTATACTCCGTTGTTCCCACTTTTACGGAAATATCAGCCTTGTAATAGCCCACAACGAGAACACTTGCCTTTTCCTTGGGATAAAGGAGCATTTCCTCTTCGGGAGTTATGCTTTTAAGTATGTCACCGTCAAAGCTTACATTGACCTTATATATAACTTCTCTGCCGCATTGGCTGATTTTTATTTCGTTGAGACCCTCCTCAAAGTTAAAGGTAAGTCGTCGGCTGCCGTTTTCCCCAAGGCTCATTTTTTCTCCGTTGATATAAACAGGGAAAAGGTCTGAACCGTAGACCTCAATTTCGCCTGAAAAATCTGTCGTCTGAGCGGTTTCACCGTCATAGGAGGTAATGCCTAGCTCACGGAAGGAAATGGTGGGTGAAATCCCCTTTTCAATGAACTTTTTAAGGGCAGTAAATGAATTTTCGGTGTTCTTTTTCATCTGTGAATAGGTACTGAAAACTCTCATTGAAAGGGCTTTACAGCCTTCCTTTTCGTAGACAAGCTTCAGTACCGAGTCAGGTAAAGAGTTGCCCTTTGCGGCTTTTTCGAAAGAAAAACCGAAAAACAAATCCACCCCTGCAATATCTGCTGCAGCGTCCCATTTTTTAATGTCCTGTGTGTTGCTGTTTTCGTTTATTTCAACGTAAATTGCGTGGGCGCTTCGTTTGTTGAACTTTGAAACCTCTGTGCTGTCGCTTACTGCGGCAACAAGCTTTGCATTTTTGTTTGAAAGGAGCATTTCCGCCTTCACTCTAAGAAGAAGTGAGTTGAATTCTTCCGTTGATTCTTCCCTTTGAAAAACGAAAATACCGTCACAAAGTTCGCTCATGGTATCAACGTATTCAGACACTGTTTCGCTGTTCATTATAAGGTAAACCTTAAGTTTTTCGTTTTTGAGATATTCAATAACAGCCTTTGTGTCGCCGTCGGATTCTTTACATGCAGAATAAAAGTCGCTGTAAAGCACAACCGTATCAAAAAAGCTGCCTTTGATGTTTTTAACAGCCTTTCTGAATTCGTCATTTTCAGCATCAAAGGGTACGTCTTCGTTTTCCTTAAGCAAAACTGCGTTGCTCAGGTCTTTCGCCCTTACAAGGTTCTGATTCTTGATATATTCATCAACGCCGACAGCTATGTCCGTACCCTCAAACACATCTGCAGTTCTGTTCTGATTTGTAATATGCAAAGCCGTAAGTCCTGCCGCAATTGCAATTACGACAACTACGGCAATAACTATTAACCGTATCTTTTTCATAATCTTCTTCTTTCTTCTGTTTTATGACTATATATTATAGCATACTTCTTTTAGTTTTTTCTACACTTTCGAAGGATTCTTTAAAATTTTAAATTTTCCATATATGAGGTGCTGAAATATGCTACCCCGAAAGCACCTTTTTTAAGAGAAAGCTCCCTCTGAAGTCGGATTATATCATCT
>JBGVGM010000084.1:0-4791 GCA_045121655.1 Acutalibacteraceae bacterium
CACAACTCCACACTCCACTCTTCACTCTCCACACTAAAAAAGCTCCCTTTCGGGAGCTTTTTCTTAGTATTTTCTTGAAAGCTGGCTTTCAGCTTCTTCTTTTGTAATTTTACCGATGTTGCAGTCAGCCATAATCTGAACGTCCTTATCCTTGAGTCTGTAAAGGCTCCAGATGCCGAGGGCGATTACAAGGCCGATAATGGGCACAACGTTGTAGGTAAACCAAAGACCGTCGAGTGCGCCGTCGGGCTGAAGAGCAATTGCGTTTGCTGCCTGAAGGTCTGCAAAGCCCTTGATTTCAATGCCTTCAAACTCTGTTCTGAAATTGAAAAGGCCGAGAAGGAAAAGACCTAAGCCGCTTGAAATTGCTGCTGAAAGCTTAACTGCAAAGGTCTGGATTGCAAAGGTGATACCTTTAGCTTCTGTGCCTGTTGTGTACTGACCGTATTCAGCACAGTCAGGTGTAAATGTAAATGCGAGAACGCCGATAATGCCGAGAGGAATTGAACGGAGCATAAAGGTAACAATAAAGAGAACAAGGTTTTCTCTTGCAAAGCAAACGGGAATTGAAAGAAGGATTGACGCAATTGTTGAAAGCTTGAAGAGAGTTGTTTTGTCTATCTTTCTGATAATTTTCGGAACAAAGAGAGCCATAATAAGCTGAGGAACAGCTGCAACAGTGCCTGTTACAAGGGAAATGAGCTCGTTACCGAAAATGTAGTAAGCTGTGAGAAGGTGAAGTGCTGTATAGGTCTGTGCACCTGAATAGAAAATGTAACCGATGTAGTAGATAAGAAGATACTTGTTGCTGATTACATATTTCATCATACTTCTTACGGTGAACTGCTCTTCTTCAACGGGCTTGTTTCTTTCTTCACACTTGAAGCATACGGGGAACATTGTTGCAGCAGCAACGATTGCAATAATAACTGCTGTGGGGCCGTAACCGATGTTGATAGACTGACCGATAAGAAGAGTTACAAGAACGGTTGTAAGAGCTGAACCGATACCGCCGGTAATACCCTTGAGTGAAAGGATTGTGTTTCTTTCTTCGATATTGCTTGTCATAGCAGTAATAATACCGAAAGCGGGAACATCACAGATTGTGTATGCTGTATCCCAGATAATGTAAGCGAGTGCGAACCAGATAAGCTTTACAACCTCAGAGGCTGCTGAGGGGATAACGAAAACTGCGATTGTTGCCGCAGGTGTAAGAGCGCAGGCGATTTTCAGCCAGGGAATGTATTTCTTTCCGCTTTTGAATTTGATTTTGTCAAAGATTACGCCGAAGATAGCATCGTTAACAGCGTCCCAGATTTTTACAATTGTAACAATCATACCTGATTTTACGGGGTCGATTTCCTTGAAAACAAGGTAGGTTGTCAGGTATGCTGCAAGCATATTGTAAATCATGTTCTGTCCGAAGAAATAAGTGTAATAGCTTTTTCTTTCGATACTGTTGGTTTGCCAGAGTGGATTTTTGTTTGGTTTCATATCACTTTCTCCTTTTTAAAATTGAACATAAAGCGTTCTGACCTTTACATTTTATCACCAGAAGTAAAACAAGTCAACCTTTTATCGGTAAACCGCCTCAGGTATAATTGAAAAAGTAACTTAACCTTTACAAGTTACAATCTTTGTGGTAAAATTACCCTGTATACAGGTTGATTTAAAGTTTCAGCTATACTATAAATAAAAACACCCAAGAGGTTAATGATATGGATACTAATGAAATTATGACTCAGGCAGATAAAGCCAGGAAAAAAAGATATCAGAAGGAAAAGCTTGTAATGTACCTTTTCAAGGGCGGAATTATCGCTCTTTTCAGTGGGGTTCTTTACTTTGTATGGCTGACATACTTCAACCCCTTTATCCCCACGCCCTTCTACAGAATGGGTAACCTTCTGCTCCTTGCACTTTTTATAGCAATTTACTCCTCATTCGTAAACGTTTACGGCGGCTTTTCGGTGGGAACTTCTCCCGTTTCGGATTTAGCATTCTCTCAGATTATTGCCATAGGCTTTCTGCAGGGCTTTTCCTATGTGCTTTTCTCCCTTCTCAGCTACAGGCTTGTTTCAATCTGGCCCTTTGCGGGAATGTTCGTCGCCTTTTCACTTTTCGCCGTGGTCTGGTGTCTTGCGGCAAACAAGGTTTATTTCTCAATTCATATTCCAAAGAAAACCATTGTTCTTTTCGGTAATGTGGATTCATATTATTCACTTAAAAACATCCGCAGTATGAAAAACCGTTTCAATGTTGTGCGTACCTTCAACTGCGAAAAGACTTCTCTTCAGGAGCTTTTTAAAGCTCTTAAAACAGTTGATGCAATTTTCCTTTGCGGCGTGCCCTCAGATTACAGAAATGAGGTTGTAAAATTCTGTATCGCCAACGATAAGGTAGCTTATGTAAAGCCAAAAATTTCCGATACTATCATAAGAGGCGGAAAGACTATTCAGCTTCTCAATATCCCCGTTTATCGCTGCAAGAGAAAGGATAACAGCAGCCTGATTTATCAGTGTGTAAAAAGAACTCTCGATATAATTCTTTCACTGATTGCAATTGTAATTTCCTCACCTTTTATGCTTGGTACCGCAATTGCCATAAAGGGCTATGACAAGGGTGATGTGCTTTATAAGCAGGTAAGACTTACCAAAAACGGCAAGGAATTCAAGGTGCTTAAATTCAGAAGCATGATTCAGGATGCTGAAAAAGACGGCGTTGCAAGACTTGCAAAGGACGGCGACGACAGAATTACTCCCGTAGGTAAGGTTATCCGTATGCTCCGTCTTGATGAGCTGCCTCAGCTTTTCAATATACTGAAGGGTGATATGTCCTTCGTTGGTCCCAGACCGGAAAGACCCGAAATTGCTCAGCAGTATGAAAAGGATATGCCGGAGTTTGCACTCAGACTTCAGGTGAAGGCAGGTCTTACCGGTTATGCTCAGGTTTACGGAAAGTATAACACACCCCCTTACGACAAGGTTCAGATGGATCTTATGTATATAGCAAATCAGTCTCTTTTTGAAGATCTGAGACTTATGCTTATGACTTTCAAAATTCTGTTTATTCCCTCAAGCACAGAGGGTGTAGACTCAAATCAGACGACGGCAAAACGTCAGAATGAAGAGTGATTTAAATGGACGATTTCTCACAGTTCCGACCGGAAGAAAAAACAGTTTATGACGACAGCTACTTTATGAGAAAAAACACCGAGACAAAGACTCTCAGAAAGCTCAGCTTTTATGCAGGGCTGGCAGTAATTCTCTATGTCTTTATCCAGAACGTTATAATCGTAATTATTGAAGGGCTCGGACTTATAGATCTTTATACAAAAAACAGTCTCTTCCAGAGCGGTACAGATATTTTTCTGATAATTCTCGGTATACTGCTTCCCTTCAGCCTTCTCGGTAAAAAGATGCAGAAGGCTTCAGGCGAAGCTGAGCCTGTACTTATGGAGCCGGTGAAGCGTAAAAAGATTCTTCTTTACGGCATATTCGGCTGCACGGGCTGCGTAATGCTGGCAAATATTTTTTCTTCATATATCACATATTTTATCTCCCTTATCGGCTATGAGCTTGATTCACCTGATATACAAATGCCTGACGGTATGTTTGGCTTTGCCGTAACAATGCTCAGAGTAAGCATACTTGCGGCAGTTGTTGAGGAGTTCTGCCTGAGAGGCCACGTAATGGGGAATCTGCGCAGATACGGAGACGTTTTTGCAGTGCTTATGTCCTCGGCAATTTTCGCGCTTATGCACGGAAATCTCATTCAGGTACCTTTTGCAATGTTTTCCGGTGTGGCACTCGGCATCTTTTCAATCAAGACCGGCTCAATCTGGCCTGCAATTATGGCGCACGCAATCAACAACGGCCTTTCTGTAGCAATTTCTTACCTTATTAAAATCGTAGGAGAAGAACCGGGAATGCTGTTATACAGCTACGCCATGTATGTGCTTATATTCATCGGACTTGTTGCAGCCTTTGCCTTTGCTATGAATACAAAGGACAGACCTTTAAAAAGAGGTAACACTGTTCTTAAGCCCTTTGAAAAGACTTTCCACTATTTGTTTACAGCGCCCACTGTAGTAGCCTTTCTTATAATGGTTACAATCACTGCCCAGTCTGTGTCATAGGACGGTGTACTATGGAGCATAAAAAATTTATGACCCTTGCCCTTTCACAGGCGAAAAAGGCGTATCTCAAGGGTGAGGTTCCCGTCGGTGCGGTAGTTGTAAAAGACGGCGAGGTAGTTGCCCTTGCTCATAACGGCACCGAAGAAAGAAAAAGTCCTCTTTGCCACGCAGAAATGCTTGCTCTTGATTTATCATTGAGAGCTCTCGGCAGAAAATACCTTTCCGACTGCACTCTTTACGTTACACTTGAGCCCTGCCCCATGTGTATGGGAGCGCTCCTTCACTGTAAAATCGGCGGGATTGTTTTCGGAGCCTTTGATGAGAGAACGGGCAGTGCAGGAAGCAGCTTAAATCTTTGTGAGCTTGAGTTTTTCAGAAAGCCGAAGATTATAGGCGGATATATGGAAGAGGAAAGCAAAAAGCTTTTAAGAAGCTTTTTTGAAGAGCGAAGATGAATTTTTAAGGGTAAAAGAGGCATAATAAAAAAAGTCGCAAAAAAAGTAAAAAAGTTTAAAAAATGTATGTGATAAAATGATGTGACCCAATAAAAAAGAGAAGTAACTTCAAAATATGGTATAATGAATCTGCTACAAAACATTTACCGTAAGAAAGAAGTACTTCTCATGAATATGATAACACAAGAAGCAAGAAAAAAG
>JBGVGM010000085.1:0-5053 GCA_045121655.1 Acutalibacteraceae bacterium
CCTCCAAATTTTAATAACGACTTTGAAAACAAAAAAGGGCAATGATGCTTTAATGCATAAACATTAAAGACGCCATTGCCCTTATATGTTATTAAATTGTTGCCAAAAAAAGAGGCAAAGACACTCCGAGCTTATAACTCAAAGACGCCTTTGCCTTTTTACCTAAATAGTATACTCTTTTCAGAGCAATTTGTCAACTACTTAGAGAAAGGTTTTGAAAAAAGTTCGGAAGTGATTGAAATTATTCGCTTAACACCAAAAACCAACTCAATCCACCTTATATAGCATACCAGTATGACGCCAACATAATACAAACGTCGTAATGACGATAAAAAGGAATGATAGTATGGATAAAAGATTTTTCGGGAAATTTCCAAATGGCGAAGACGTTTATATCTATCGCCTGACAGACGGTACCACTACAGCAGAAATTATGGAATACGGTGCTGCTATCGTATCTCTTTGTCCCTTTGGTGACGTTGATGTCGTAGGTGGATTTGATACGCTCGAAGCTTACACACAGGACACCTCAAATCAGGGTGCTATTGTTGGTCGTGTAGCAAACAGAATTGAAAATGCTTGCTTTGAGCTTAATGGGAAAACATATCAGCTTGCAGATAACGATAACGGCAACTGTCTGCACGGTGGTGTAGGCTTCCGGTACAGACTTTGGAAGGTTGTAGATTACACAGAAAGCAGTATTACGCTCTCCTATTTTTCACCTGACGGTGAAGATGGTTTTCCGTCCAATCTCTCCGTCGAAGTGACCTACACCCTTGAAAATCATTCAATCATTATCTCCTACAAGGCCGTACGGACGGAGCCACACCTATAGCGCTTACCAATCATGCTTTCTTTAGCTTAGATGGTTTTGGCGGAGACATCAAAGAGCACACCGTTCAAATATGGGCCGACACATATAGTGAGGTTAACGACAAGCTGATTCCGACAGGGAACCATCCAAATGTTATTGGTACACCTCTTGATCTGAGACTTCACAAAAAAGTTGGAGACGACTTCTCCCCTGCCTTTGACGGCTATGATCACAATATGATTCTTTTCCCCAAGTTCCACAAAGAATTCAACAATCAGCAAATCGGGTTAGCTGCTCGTGTGGAAAACCCAAAAATGATAATGCAGGTATACACCGACCAACCGGGACTACAGTTTTATACCGGCAATTTTCTCGGCAACGGACCGGATTTCAAGGGTCACATCCCACAGATTCGTCAAGGAGCATTATGCTTAGAAGCTCAAACCGAGCCAAACTGCATCAACCACGGTGAAGGCATCTACGGAAAAGGTCAAGAATACAAACAACTCACGATTTATGAACTTATAGCCAAATAAAAGAAAGGGTGCCATGAACGGCACCCTTTACTATATGGTTTTATTTTAAATTTAATTGTTATTGCTCTACCCTTACCAAGCTTGCTATCAAGTGTAACTTTTCCGCAATGCTATCATAATATTTTCAAGATTTCAGATTTGTTTCATTCTATGCATCATAAATAGTATTTTCGTTCCACCCCATTTTTGTTATTAAATAAGAAAACAGACGCGGCATATTTCGCCTACGCCTGTTCTTTTGGAATAAGCAACATCCCACCATGCATTCCATAGGAGTTTACTTATGCTAAAACCTATGATTTATATTGTTTTAATGAATTGCTTATTCAGTGTATCAATAATGGTTGGGAGCATCAGTGAGAAGACAACTGCAGTTACAATACCTGCAATAACTCGTGTTGGGATGGCTATATAGATAGCGTAGAATGATTGATAGTAACCATAAAGCTTTTGTTCTACCAACATAGCGCCGGTATTAAAAAGAGTTACAAGAATGGAACTAATACAGGTTTCCAATGTTAGGATTCCCGGTTTAAGACTCTTTTTAAATGCTTTGAATAAATAACCCATAGACAGGCCACGTATCACGGCAGGAAGAACCCACAACAATGTGGTTGCGCTCATACCGTATGTAATCATCTGACCTGTAAAAGCCCCAACAAATCCTGTGGCGGCACCCCATAGAGGACCTGCAAATATTGAAACGATAATTACAGGAAGTCCGCTAAGAGATATCTTTAAATTACCGCCAAAGGGAGCGCTGACGCTGACTGCGAGAAAATCAAGACCAACATACATAGCCGCCATGATGCCCGCGAGACAAATAAATTTTACTGTGTTTTTACTTTTTGACATTATAAAACCTCCTTATACCCGTTGTGTCCGAAATATAAGGAGGTGGGATCCATATTTCCGGCAGCGGGATGCAACAACCGAACCGCGGTTAAACCTTCGTCCACGTGGCAACTCCCCGTCCACGCAGCACTTAACGCTCGGATGCCTACTCTGCATAAGCAAATATTATTATACACCAAATTTTCATAATTTCATCAAGAAAATAAATCTTTTTTACAAAGTTTGACTTTCACAAACAAGTCAACAGCGATCGGTAAGCCATATATATGTAAGAAAAACCATCTGTCAAATCATACAGATGGTTTTTACAGTTATGCTTGTTTTGTTGTAAAAAGTTCTTCACGAGCACTTTTTCTGCCCTCTTCTTTGATATCCCCTGCTTTGGTAAGGGCAATTTTTGTAAGGAAAGGACCAACAATTTCATAGATCAACACTGCAAACAGTGTAATGTTACGGACGATGGCACCGTCAGGTCCGAGTTCGATTGCTTTGATAGCCATACCGAGTGCAACACCTGCCTGCGGCAACAAAGTGATACCAAGATATTTGATAATATTAGGATCACATTTTGTCATTCTCGCGCTGATTCCCGCACCGAAATATTTACCGATTGAGCGAGCAATAACGTAGATAATTCCGATAACGACTACCGCTACATCTGCAAATACGGAAAGCTCAAGTTCGGCGCCGCTAATAACAAAAAAGAGGATAAGAACAGGTGTTGTCCATCTGTCTACACGTTCCATAAGTTCTTCTGAAACCTTGCAAATGTTACAAAATACACTACCGAGCATCATACATGCGAGAAGTGAGGAGAACGTGATATGTACTATTCCGATCTGGAATTTAAGAAAAGAAATTGCAACTGTCATCATAACGAATGCGACCGAAACAGCCATTCGGTTGGAACGGGAATGAAAATACTTTTCGCAGATAGTAAACAAAAGTCCCATAATAAAACCAAGTCCTAAGGAAAGAACGACCTCAAGAAGGGGCTCAAGAACAACCGAGAGAATATCAACATTACCTATGCCGATGGATTTAGCAACACCAAAGGAGATAGCAAATACCACAAGTCCAACGGCATCATCGAGTGCAACAACAGGAAGTAATACGTCTGTAACAGGTCCCTTAGCTTTGTATTGTTTAACTACCATCAAGGTTGCGGCCGGTGCAGTTGCGGTAGCAACCGAAGCGAGAACGATTGCGGCGGGTAACGATAACTTATCGGGCATTATAAAGTGAATACCAATTAGAACTGCATCCACTACAACGGTGGTGAATAACGCTTGAAAGATACCGATTATGGTGGCCTGTTTTCCAATCTTTTTGAGTTGCGATAAACGAAACTCATTTCCTATCGCAAATGCGATAAATCCGAGCGCCAAATCGGAAATGATTCCGAATCCCTCTATCTGTGTAGCGGTGATACCGATTCCCTGTGTTCCAAGCGATCCGAGAACGAAAGGACCGATTAAAATACCAGCTATCAAATATGCGGTAACTGCGGGTAGCTGTACCTTTTTTGCAAGTCTTGAGAGAAGCAGACCTGCAAGTAAAGCTATCGATAAACTGAGAAAAATGCTTGCTGTTTGCGTCATAAAATATACCTTCTTCAAAATTACAAAAGAAGAGCTGCTCCACGGGTTGTGAAGCAGCTCGGGAAATTCAATTATTCAATTTCAAGTCGTCTACCTTCTGGTAAGGTAACTTGTTTCTTCGGGAGTGTCAATTTCAAAACACCGTTTTCGTACTTTGCTTTGATTTGATCGGCATCAACACCGGAGATATCAAAGCTGCGACTGTAAGAACCATAGGAGCGTTCCACACGGACGACCTTTTCTTTTTTGTCTTTTTCTTCAATCCTGGAATGACGCTCAGCGCGAACGGTAAGAGTATCACCGCTGATATCGAGTTGAATATCTTTCTTTTCAAAGCCGGGGAGATCGGCTTCCAACAGGTAGTGGTCTCCTTCATCGGTTACATCCGTTTTGAATTCTGCAAGATCACCCGAACTGAAGAAAGAACCAAACGGGTTACCAAAAAAGTTCCTTTCAAATTCTTCCAGTTCACGGAAGGGGTTATAAGCGTTTACATGATGATTATTGTTTCTGCGAGTAAGTTCGAACATAATTATACCTCCAAATGTTCTGATAGTATTATTATGTCGGCCTATTGAGTTTTCATCCGACAAGGTCGGCATTAGTCGGACATCCGGCACAACCCATCGGTAACCATCTCTTTTCATTTTATATTTGTCTTTTTCCTTTCGACACCTACAGTATAGTACTTGAAATCGCATATTGTGTTACTATTTTTTTAACAAACTGTTAAATATTAGCACTCTCGGCGTTCGAGTGCTAATATTTTGTCTCTTTCGATTGTCGCTGAATAGCATCCTTCTAAGAACAGGTGTGAACAAAACAGACTATTTCAAAATAGCAGTAGCTTCGCTGATAGTCTTTTCAAACGCCTCTCTGCCGTATACATCGACCTGCGCCCTGTTTTTTTCACCGTGAGTCAGACAGCCGGCACCGCCGATACATCCGCCGATGCACGCCATACCTTCAATGAAGTTGGCATCAAGCACATTTTTTTGCTTTTTCAAAAGTGCCATTCTGCACTCTTCTATACCGTCGCAGGGAATAGCTTTCAGGTCAAACTCAATATTTTGTTCTTTGAGACCCTGAGCCACAGCATCGGAAAGACCGCCGGAGCGTGCAAAGATGCGTCCATAGAAAGAAGCATTATCCAGGACATCTTCGTCGAGGCTTGTGATATCGATATCACAGCTGTCATAAAGTGCCTGAAGCTCTTCAAAGGTCATAACCGAATCAATATAGGGTTT
>JBGVGM010000086.1:0-11782 GCA_045121655.1 Acutalibacteraceae bacterium
GGCGGCAAGGCCACCATACAAGGGCCCAAGAACAACACCCGACAAAAGCACAATACAATCTCCCAGATTGATGTATCCGCCCGTAGCTGTAATTGGAATTTTAATAATCATTGTAGCAACGCAAGCCATTGCTGCCATCAATGAAGTTACAACAAGTTTTAAAGTTTTGTTAGTTTTCATTTTTATCACTCTCCTGCATGAGAAATGCCAAGGATAGAAAGCTCTTTATCGGTAAGACCGACACCGCGAAGCATCAATCTGTTTCCACGGAGCGATTCAATTGAGTTGATACCCATACCGCCCATAAGCTCTTTAATCTCGTGTCTCCAAGCATTCATCAAATTTATTAAGCGTTCGCTTCCCATATCAGGGTTAAGTCTTTTTACAAGCTCAGGTCTTTGTGTTGCGATACCCCAATTACACTTGCCGGTCTGACAGGTACGACAAAGATGACATCCGAGAGCAAGGAGCGCCGCCGTAGCAATATAGCAAGCATCTGCTCCCAATGCTATCGCCTTAACAACATCTGCCGCACTGCGGATAGAACCGCCTACAACTAAAGAGACATTGTTTCTGATACCCTCATCACGAAGCCTTTGGTCAACAGATGCAAGTGCAAGCTCAATCGGTATGCCAACATTGTCACGGATGCGAGTCGGAGCGGCACCTGTGCCGCCACGAAAACCATCTATTGCAATAATATCAGCACCGCTTCGTGCGATACCGCTTGCAATAGCGGCAATATTATGAACTGCCGCAACTTTTACAATAATCGGCTTTTTGTATTCTGTTGCCTCTTTAAGAGAGAATACAAGTTGCCTTAAATCCTCGATAGAGTAGATATCGTGATGCGGAGCGGGAGAAATAGCATCACTGCCTTCAGGAATCATTCTTGTCCTTGATACATCTCCGACAATTTTTGCTCCCGGCAGATGTCCGCCGATACCCGGCTTTGCACCTTGTCCCATCTTAATTTCAACGGCTGCACCTGCCTCTAAGTAATCCTTGTGAACACCGAAACGACCGGAGGCTACCTGAACAATTGTATTTTCTCCGTAACAATAGAAATCCTCGTGCAAACCGCCCTCTCCTGTGTTATATAAAATACCAAGCTCGGTAGCGGCTCTTGCCAAAGATTCATGTGCGTTATAGCTGATAGAACCGTAGCTCATTGCGGAGAACATAACCGGCATTGAAAGCTCAAGCTGAGGAGGTAACTCGCACTTTAACTTCCCGTTTTCATCTCGCTGAATCTTTTCGGGCTTTTTGCCAAGGAAAACACGGGTTTCCATTGGTTCACGGAGCGGATCAATAGGAGGGTTTGTTACCTGAGATGCGTTAATCAGGATTTTATCCCAATATACCGGAAGTGGTTTGGGATTACCCATAGATGAAAGCAGAACACCGCCGCTTGAAGCCTGCTTATATATTTCTTTAATGGTATCATTCTGCCAGTTTGCATTTTCGCGAAGTGTGCAGTCGCTTTTAACAATTTTTAACGCTCTTGTAGGGCAAAGAGAAACACAACGCTGACAGTTTACACATTTGGTTTCGTCACTTATGAGCATTTTGTTTTCTTCATCGTATGTATGTACTTCATTTGCACATTGTCTTTCACAGACACGGCAGCCGATACAGCGATTCTGATTTCTTATAACTTCAAATTCAGGATAGATAAATTCTACGCTCATAACTTAACACCTTCCTCCATTTTGATGATAACAGGTTCTCCGCCGGCAGGTGCCCAAATGTTTTCAGCATCAGGTTCCATTACACGGATAGCGGCTTCTTCGCTTGCAATAAATACTTTGTCGTCTTTTTCACCGACTACCATACTGCGGAGCTTCAAGCGGTCATTAAGAGCCATAAGTCCTCCGTTAAAACCAAACACAATAGAAAACGGTCCTGTAATCAGGAGACTCGGAAACAGTGTACGAAGATAAATATGTTTTTCTTTATCCTCAAAATCTGTCTTATTTTCTATAGTGCTCCAGAATGGTGCAGCAATAACACTTGCGGCTTCGCCAAGTGATAGCCCTTGTCTGCGGAGCAGATAATCCATTATATATGTAATAACCTCTGTATCGGTCTGGAGTGTACACTTGTATCCAAACATTTCTATAAAACGGCGGTTAGCATCATAGGATGATATTTCACCATTATGTACTATTGAATAATCAAGAAGTGTAAACGGATGAGCACCGCCCCACCAACCGGGAGTATTGGTAGGATAACGACCGTGTGCTGTCCACGAATAGCCTTCGTATTCATCAAGCTTATAAAACACACCGACATCCTCCGGAAAACCTACCGCCTTGAATGTTCCCATATTTTTACCGCTTGAAAATACGTATGCTCCGGGCATTTCTGTATTTATTTTCATTACAGTTCTTGCAACGAACTCGTTTTCATCAAGCTGCATGGAGAGAAGTACAGATTTTAATGGTGCTACAAAATATCTCCATATAACAGGCTCGTCCGTAATTTGGGGAATTTTCCGTGTAGGGAGAATTTCGGATTTGACAATTTCAAATCTTTCCTTTAAAAATTTTTCACAGTCCTTTCGGGTGGTGCGGTCATTAAAGAAAAAGTGAAGCGCGTAAAACTCTTTATATTCGGGGTATATGCCATAAGCGGCAAAACCACCGCCGAGACCGTTGCTGCGGTCATGCATAGGTTTCATAGCTTCTATTATTTTTTCACCCGTCATGCGATTTCCTTCTTTAGATATAACTGCAGCAATTGCACATCCGGAAGGGATTCGTACCTGACCTTCTGTGTTCATAGGTCCACGTCCTTTCATGCAAATAATAAAACGAATAAATAAACAAAAAAAGACGTCACTCACTTAGAAGAAAATTCTTCTAAATGAATGAACGTCTTTGCTCATTTGCAACCATTATATACTAAAATTTCAAATTTGTCAAGAGAAAAACGCAAATTTACCAAATATCTGAAAGTTTTTTAGTAAAAAATTCAAAAAAAGGGTTGACAAATGAAAAAAATGGGTGTATAATGTGTGCAGTTGAAGGCAAAGGCGTCTTCGAGATTCGGTTCTCGAGGACGCTTCTTTTGTTTTAACAATATAATATGAGTTTGTGGAGATAAGGCAATGGCGTCTTTAAGAGTATTTCTATACTCTTGGAGGCGCTTTTTTCTTTTCGCTGCTAAAGGAGGAACAAAAAATGTCGTATGTAGATGAAGTAATCGAAAGGGTTGAAAGAGAAAATCCTAATGAACCGGAATTCCATCAGGCGGTTCGTGAAGTTCTTGACTCAATCAGACCTGTTGTTGACGCAAATGAGGCAGCGTATAGAAGAGATGCACTGCTTGAAAGACTCGTTAATCCCGAAAGACAAATCAAGTTCAGGGTCCCGTGGATTGATGATAATGGTGATGTTCAGGTTAATACCGGATACCGTGTACAGTTTAACAGTGCAATCGGCCCATACAAAGGCGGCTTGAGACTTCATCCGTCAGTTAATATCGGAATCATTAAGTTCTTAGGATTTGAGCAGATTTTCAAAAATTCACTTACCGGGCTTCCAATTGGCGGCGGTAAGGGAGGCAGTGATTTCAATCCCAAAGGAAAATCTGACAGAGAGATTATGGCATTTTGCCAAAGCTTTATGAGTGAGCTTTGTAAATATATCGGTGCTGATACTGATGTTCCTGCCGGAGATATTGGTACAGGTGCAAGAGAAATCGGATATATGTTCGGACAGTATAAAAAGCTTAGAGGACTGTTTGAAGGTGTTCTTACAGGAAAAGGTCTTTCATATGGCGGTTCACTTGCGAGAACAGAAGCAACTGGCTATGGTCTTTTGTATCTTACCGATGAAATGCTTAAGAAAAACGGAAAGGATATCAAAGGAAAAACCGTAGTCGTTTCAGGAAGCGGTAATGTTGCAATTTATGCTGTGGAGAAAGCACAACAGCTCGGCGCAAAGGTTGTTACAGTATCCGATTCAAACGGCTGGGTATATGATCCTGACGGTATTGATGTTGCTGCTCTTAAAGAAATCAAGGAAGTAAAGAGACAGAGACTTACCGAATATAAGAACTACAGACCAAATTCCGAGTATCACGAAGGTAAGGGTGTTTGGAGCATCAAAGCGGATATTGCGCTTCCTTGTGCAACACAGAACGAGCTTGAACTTGATGATGCAAAGACCTTGGTTAAAAATGGTGTAATCGCAGTTGCAGAAGGTGCAAATATGCCAACAACTGCTGATGCGACAAAATACCTTCAGGAAAACGGAGTGCTCTTTGCACCCGGTAAAGCTGCAAATGCAGGTGGTGTAGCAACTTCAGCATTGGAGATGAGTCAGAATAGTGAAAGACTCAGTTGGTCCTTCGAAAAGGTTGATTCAAAGCTTAAAGATATTATGGTTAATCTTTTTGATAACATTGATGATGCCGCAAAGCGTTACGGATTCCCCGGAAACTATGTGGTAGGTGCAAATATTGCAGGCTTTGAAAAAGTAGTAGATGCAATGAATGCACAGGGGATTGTTTAATACTAAAAATAAATAAAAAATAAGTAAAAAGGCAAAGGCGTCTTTAATGTGATATTTTTTACATTGAAGGTGTCTTTTGCTGTTTATAAGGAGATGTTTTACTATGAAAACCGTACCGGATTATTTTGGAAGCTTAGTTTTTGATGACAGAGTTATGAAATCTAAACTTTCATCAAAGGTGTACAACTCACTGAAGAAGACAATTGATGAAGGAGCGCAGCTTGACTCAAATGTAGCCAATGCCGTTGCGGATGCCATGAAAGAATGGGCAGTTGAAAACGGAGCCACACATTATACACATTGGTTCCAGCCTCTTACAGGTATAACTGCCGAAAAGCATGACAGTTTTATTTCTCCTTCACCTGATGGCAGAGTTATTATGGATTTTTCGGGAAAAGAGCTTATCAAAGGAGAACCGGATGCTTCAAGCTTTCCTTCAGGCGGATTACGTGCAACTTTTGAAGCAAGAGGATATACTGCGTGGGATCCCACATCATATGCCTTCATAAAAGGAAAAACACTTTGTATTCCTACAGCTTTTTGTTCATACGGCGGCGAAGCCCTTGATAAAAAGACACCACTTCTCCGTTCAATGGAAGCGTTAAATAAACAGGCACTTCGTATTCTGAAGCTTTTTGGTACAGAGGCTAAGTATGTGCATACTTCTGTCGGTCCGGAACAAGAATATTTCCTTGTTCCGAAGGAAATGTTTGAAAAGCGTAAGGATTTGATTTATACAGGCAGAACACTCTTTGGTGCAAAACCTCCGAAAGGTCAGGAAATGGATGACCATTACTTCGGTGTAATCAAGCCTAGAGTAGAAGCATATATGACGGAACTCAATGAAGAACTCTGGAAGCTCGGAATCCTTGCAAAGACTCAGCATAATGAGGTTGCACCGGCACAGCATGAGCTCGCGCCAATTTATACAACTACAAATATTGCAACCGACCATAACCAGCTCACAATGGAAATCATGCAAAAGGTAGCTGCACGTCACGGTCTTGTGTGCTTGCTTCATGAAAAGCCGTTTGCAGGCGTAAATGGAAGTGGTAAACACAACAACTGGTCTATGGCAACTGACACAGGTGTAAATCTTCTGTCTCCCGGTGAAACGCCGTATGAAAACGCACAATTCTTGCTGTTCCTTTGCGCAGTAATCAAGGCTGTTGACGATTATCAGGATTTACTCCGTATTTCGGTTGCAACTGCCGGAAATGACCATAGACTTGGTGCAAATGAAGCACCGCCGGCTGTTGTTTCTATGTTCCTTGGCGATGAATTGAATGCAGTTTTGGAAGCAATTGAAACAGATACACCGTATAAGGGTGCAGAGAAGACACAGATGAAGCTTGGAGTGGATGTACTTCCTAAGTTTAACCGTGATACAACCGATAGAAACAGAACATCACCATTTGCATTTACCGGTAATAAGTTTGAATTCCGTATGCTCGGTTCTTCAAATAGTATCGCTTGTGCAAATATTATGCTTAATGCTGCTGTTGCAGAAAGCCTTAAGATTTATGCTGACAGGCTTGAAAATGCAGATGACTTTGAAACCGCACTCCACGAAATGATTAAGAAAACAATCAAAGACCATAAGCGTATCATTTTCAACGGCAACGGCTACGATGATGAATGGATTAAGGAAGCCACAGAAAAGAGAGGTCTTTTGAACCTTCGCACAACACCGGATGCTATTCCGCATTTGCTCGACAAGAAAAATGTGGATATGCTTACAAGCCATAAGGTATTTTCAGAGGCAGAACTTAAATCTCGATGTGAAATCACTTTGGAAAACTACTGCAAGACGGTTACAATCGAAGCTAACACTATGTCTCAGATGGCTAAGAAGGAAATCTTGCCTGCAATTGAAGAATATACCGCATTCATCGCATCAGCAGCAGGAAAGAAAAAGGCTCTTGATGCAGAAGTTTCATGCGTATATGAAACCGGAACAGTCAGAAAGCTTTCTCTCCTTTCAGGTCAGATTTTTGAAAAATGTGATGAACTCGATAAAGTTCTCTGCAAACTCTCTGACAGTGCAAATGTTGAGCAGGAAGGATATATGATTCGTGATGAATTACTTCCGAAAATGAGCGAACTCCGAGTAGCTTGTGATGAGGCGGAGGTCATTACAGCAGAAAAATATTGGCCGTTCCCAACATACGGAGAATTGCTTTTCGGTGTTAGATAATTGGCAATGGGTTTAAGAAAGAATTTAAGAAAGAAGATGATTTTTTATGGAATATAGTGCAGTAAATACAATTTGGGTACTTTTAGGTGCGGCGTTGGTGTTCTTTATGCAGGCAGGCTTTTCAATGTGTGAAGCAGGTTTTACAAGAGCTAAAAATACCGGAAATATTCTTATGAAGAACCTCATGGATTTTTGCATAGGTACACCTTGTTTCTGGCTTGTCGGATTTGGCATCATGTTCGGAGCGGGAACAGGCTTGTTTGGAAGGTTTGATCCGTTTATTATGGGTGATTACAGTCACATTCTTCCGGCTGGTGTTCCGCTGTGGGCGTTCGCAATATTTCAGACGGTTTTCTGTGCAACAGCCGCAACAATTGTTTCAGGCGCAATGGCTGAGAGAACGAAGTTTTCTGCATACTGTTTGTACTCAGCAGCAATTTCACTTATCATTTATCCCGTTTCAGGTCACTGGATTTGGGGCGGCGGATGGCTATCCGAGCTTGGATTTCACGACTTTGCAGGTTCAACAGCAGTACATATGGTAGGTGGTGTGTGTGCTTTAATTGGCGCAAAGATACTTGGACCACGTATTGGTAAATATGATAAAAATGGTAAGCCCCGTGCTATCCTTGGTCACAACATCACATTTGCAGCACTTGGTGTATTTATCCTTTGGTTTTGTTGGTTTGGTTTCAATGGTGCATCCACAGTAAGCATGGATAACGATGCAAGTATTGTAAGTGCCGGCAGAATATTCTTCAACACAAATATGGCAGCGGCAGTTGCTTGTTGTACAACGCTGATTTTCACATGGATTCGTTACAAAAAACCTGATGTTTCTATGACATACAATGCAGCACTTGCAGGTCTTGTTGGTATTACAGCAGGATGCGATGCTGTAAGTCCTGTAGGTGCAGCTATAATGGGTCTTATATTCGGTATTGTTATTGTTCTTGCAGTAGAATTCTTTGACAAGGTTGCAAAGATTGATGACCCTGTTGGTGCAATTTCAGTTCACGGTGTGTGCGGTGCTCTGGGTACTATTTTGACCGGACTCTTTGCAACTGGTGTTACAACCGAAAAAGGACTCTTCTATGGTGGTGGCACACATCTTTTAGGTGTTCAGACACTTGGTGTAGTATCGGTTATCGCATATGTTGCAGTGATAATGACTATAGTATTCCTTATAATTAAGCATACAATCGGCCTCAGGGCATCGGCTGAAGATGAAATTGCAGGTCTTGATGTTTCAGAACACGGGCTGGTTACTGCTTATGCTGGCTTTGCAAAAGAGCCTGATGTAATTACCGGGGATGAAGATGAAAATACTGTATATGTTATAGGCGATACTCCGGTAGCTGAAGCGATACCTGTAAAGAAAGTACCGGCATTTGAAGAAGGAACAACTGCTAAATTTACTAAGGTTGAAATTATTTGTAAGGAAGCGAGATTTGAAGCACTTAAAAATGCAATGGTAAAGCTTGGAATAACAGGTATGACAGTATCTCATGTAATGGGCTGCGGTGTTCAGAAAGGAAAGCCGGAGTATTACAGAGGTATTCCTGTTGAAATAAACCTTCTGCCTAAGATTCAGGTAGATATTGTTGTAAGCAAGATTCCTGTGAGAAGTGTAATTGAAACGGCAAAGAAGGTTCTATACACAGGACATATCGGTGACGGTAAGATATTTGTTTACGATGTTGAAAATGTTGTGAAGGTTCGTACCGGTGAAGAAGGCTACGATGCACTGCAAGATGTTGAATAAGATTTGAAAGGAGCTTTTGTATGGCAGATAAAAAGCAAACTGAAAACTTTGTAAAGAGTATAGATTTTACTGATTTACTTCCTAAAATGCAGGTCAGGACACCGGAGATTGATCCGCTTTATGAGAAAGCATTTCTTGACAGAGATGAAAAACCGGCAAGTGAGTACAATCAGAATACAACGACTCACGATTGATAAAAACTTAAAAGTTAAAAGCGTTTGAGAAAAGAGAAGTAATACGGATAAGCCGGGTATAGCGAGCATGGGATGGTGGAAGCCATGTCCCGGTCCCGTATGAATAACACTTTTCGAGCTGCAATCTGAAAGAAGAAATTTTAGTAGGTGCGCCGTATGCCGTGCGTCAATCGGCAATGTTAATGAGAAAAAATACAGGTGGCACCGCGAGTACAGCAATCGCCCTGTAGAATGCTGAATATTTAAAAATATGACTGTGTTCTATAGGGGTTGTTACTTAGGTGACTCCTTTTGTGCGTTTACAAATCCATTTCACGGCACAGCATATAAGTAAAGATTCAGGAGGAATAAATCTATGAAGAGAACAGAATATTGTGGCCTTTTAAGACCTGAACACATAGGAACGCAGCAGATATGTTCGGGGTGGGTTCTTACGAAGCGTGATATGGGCGGAATCATATTTATTGATCTTCGTGACCGTGAAGGCGTTTTACAGGTTGTTGTGGATGAAGGTAAAGTGAGCGCTGATGAGTTTAGCTTAATCGAAAGGCTGCGTTTGCAGTCGGTAGTGTCTATAAAAGGCACGGTCAGAGAAAGAGACGAAGAAACAATTAACCTAAAGATTGCTACCGGAACAATAGAACTTGCTGCAGATAAAATTGAACTTATTTCACAGGCGGACAGTTTACCATATTCGATTGATGACGGAAGTAAAGTTCGTGAAGAGCTTCGATTGAAATACAGATTTTTGGATATTCGCAGACCGGAGCTTTATAACAATCTGAAATTCAGATATAAAGTTCAAAAGGCTGCATCGGACTATCTTGATAATAACGGGTTTCTATATGTTGAAACACCTATGCTTACAAAATCAACACCGGAAGGAGCAAGAGATTATCTTGTGCCGAGCCGTGTGAATCCGGGAACATTTTATGCACTTCCTCAATCGCCTCAAATATTCAAACAGCTTTTGATGGTTGGTGGTGTTGATAAATATTATCAGGTTGCGAGATGCTTCCGTGATGAAGACCTACGAGCAGACCGTCAGCCTGAATTTACGCAGGTTGATATGGAAATGTCTTTTGTAGAACAGGAAGATATCTTAAATCATCTTGAAAAAATGTTTAAGTATATCTATAAAGAGACAACGGGAAAGGAAATACATTATGACTTTCCGCGCCTGACCTGGCAGGAAGCGATGGATGTATATGGCTCGGATAAGCCTGATATCAGATTTGAGTTGCCGATTGTTGATGTTACGGATATTGCAAAAAAATGTTCCTTCAGCGTGTTTAAAAAGGTTGCACAAAGCGGTGGCTATGTAAGAGCGATATGTGTAACCGGACAGGCAGACTTTACACGTTCAACCATTGAGAATTTAACCGAAAAAGCAATGGGCTACGGTGCAAAGGGTATGGCATGGATTGCATATAAGCAAAACGGAGAAATATATTCTATTCTCACAAAATATTTTACTGAAGATGAAATGAAAGAATTGCTTGATGCTGTCAAAGCAAAGCCCGGTGACTTTATACTGTTTTGTGCTGATAAGCTTGATGTTGTGAGAAGAACGCTTGGCGGACTCAGACTTGATTTGGGTGATATGCTTGGACTGCGCAGAAAAAATGATTATAAATTCCTGTTTGTAATTGATTTTCCGCAGTTTGAATATTCCGAAGCGGAAAATAGATATGTTGCGACACATCATCCGTTTACAATGCCATATCCGGAGGATGTACAGTATCTTACGACAGATCCCGGAAGAGTGAGGGCACAAGCATACGATGTAGTGCTTAACGGAATCGAGCTTGGTTCAGGTTCAATCAGAATTCACGACAGACGTGTGCAGGAGAAAATGTTTGAAGCCTTGGGGTTTGACAAAAAGACAATTGATGAGCGTTTTGGCTTTATGGTAAATGCTTTCAGATACGGAACTCCACCGCACGGCGGTTTTGCATTTGGACTTGACCGTTTTGTAATGCTTATGGTTGGCGCCGATTCTCTTCGTGATATTATTGCTTTTCCGAAGATTAAGGATGCGTCTTGTCCCCTTACCGGAGCACCTGATTTTGTAGATAAAGCTCAGCTTGATGTACTTGGTCTTACAGAAGCTGTACAGGCGGAAGAAAATTCTGCATTGTCGGAACAAAAGAAAGAAAAAGAAATCACAATTGATGTTGAAAATATAGCAAACCTTGCCTGCCTTTACCTTACCGATGAAGATAAAATAAGCTATGCAGAGGATATGAATTCTATTATTACATTCGCAGATACAATTACTAAGGTTGATACATCGGATATAAAAGCAAGGGAACATCTTATTCCGATAAGCAATGTTTTTCACGATGATGAAGTAATTATTCATAATGTGGAGAGAGATGAGCTTCTTGCAGCTTCTCCAACAAAAACAGACGGATATATCACAGTTCCCCGTGTGGTAGAAAATTAAGACGGAGGGCAGAATTATGAGTTTAGATTTAATAAAAAGAAGTGTTTCGGAGCATATAGAATCGCTAAAGAAAGGTGAATATTCATCCAGAGAACTTACAGATGCTTATATTGCTCAAATAGAAAATACAGATTCCGAGATAGGAGCTTATATTACAACCGACTTTGAAACCGCACTGAAAAAGGCGGAAGAAGTTGATCGAAAGAGGCAACGCGGCGAAAGCCTTGAACCGCTTGCCGGTATTCCGTGTGCAATCAAAGATAACATTTGTACAAAAGGAGTAAAAACAACCTGTGCTTCAAAAATGCTCGAAAACTACATTCCTCCGTATGATGCGTGCGTTATAGAAGAGCTGAAAAAGGCAGATGTAGTTATTCTTGGAAAACTTAATATGGACGAGTTTGCAATGGGTTCTACAACGGAAAACTCAGCATTTAAGACAACGAAAAATCCGGCTGATATTACCCGTGTGCCGGGCGGAAGCTCGGGTGGAAGTGCTGCCTGTGTTGCGGCAAAGGAAGCGGCATTTACTCTTGGCTCTGATACAGGTGGTTCCATCAGACAGCCGGCTTCCTTTTGCGGCGTAGTAGGATTAAAACCAACCTATGGTACGGTATCT
Source organism: Acutalibacteraceae bacterium (assembly GCA_045121655.1). Classification (GTDB taxonomy): domain Bacteria; phylum Bacillota; class Clostridia; order Oscillospirales; family Acutalibacteraceae; genus UBA6857. Next base: position 11,745 of record JBGVGM010000086.1, read on the forward strand.
CGTTATGGTCTGATTGCTTATGGCTCTTCTCTTGACCA
>JBGVGM010000087.1:0-4804 GCA_045121655.1 Acutalibacteraceae bacterium
CAAAGGCATTCCTGCTGCCGTTCTTTCAGGCGGTCAGTATGATAAGCTGATGAAAAAAATTGGCAAGGCTTCAGGTGCTTTAGGCTTTGCTGTTTACGTTGATATGTTTGAAAGAATGAACGGAAGTGATGCCGAGTATGATTGTGACTGCCTTGTAATCAAGGACAAAAACAGTGACCCTGCAGTTGTTCTCAAGGGTGTCAATCAGTTCGTTTCTGAAGGTAAAAAGGTTAAGGTTGTTGACGGTGATGTAACAGGTATTACCTACAGACAGCTCCTTGATTTAAGAGAAGGGCAGGGTGAATAAATATGGATTTTATTAACGTTGCCTTACCTAAGGGCAGATTAGGAGAAAAGGTTTACTCTATGTTTGAGCAGTCGGGCTTTGAATGTCCGTCAATTAAGGAAAACAACCGTAAGCTTATTTTCGAAAATGCCGAAAAAGGAGTCAGATATTTCTGGGTTAAGCCCTCTGACGTTGCAATTTACGTAGAAAGGGGAGCAGCTGATATCGGTGTTGCAGGAAAGGATATTCTTCTTGAGTATTCGCCCGATGTATACGAGCTTCTCGACCTTGATATAGGTAAATGCAGAATGGCTGTCGCAGCTAAAAAAGGCTTTAAAGATGATACCTCAAGAACTCTGAGAGTTGCAACAAAGTTTTCAAATATTGCGGCAAAGTACTACAGCGAAAAATGCCGTGATATTGATATTATTCACCTTAACGGTTCAATTGAAATTGCTCCGATTCTCGGTCTTTCCGACGTAATCGTTGATATTGTTGAAACAGGTAAAACACTTCTTGAAAACGACCTTATGCCTTATGAAACAATTGTTCCTATAAGTGCAAGACTTATCTCAAACAAGTCATCATACAAGTTCAAGCAGGATAAAATTGACCTGATTACAAAATGTCTTTCTGAAATTGTGAGGAATAAAAATGATTAAGATTTTAGAATATAACAAAGTCAACAAGCAAGAGTTCTTTTCAAGACTCTCTGAAAAGGTTGACGTAAGCGATATTGTTACCGATATTATTGAAAACGTTAAAGTAAACGGTGACAAGGCTCTTTTTGAATACTGCAAAAAGTTCGACAAGGCTGACCTTACTGTTCTTGAAGTTACTAAGGATGAAATTGATGAGGCCTTCGGTATGGTTGAAGAGCGTTTCATTAAGATTATTGAAACCGCTGCTGAAAACATCAGAGAATTCCATAAGAATCAGGTGAGAACTTCCTTTGTTCTCAATAAAAAGAACGGAATAGTTACCGGACAGAAGATTACTCCCATTGAAAAGGTCGGTCTTTATGTACCCGGCGGCACAGCAGCTTATCCCTCAACCGTTCTTATGGACAGTATTCCTGCTAAAATTGCAGGTTGCAGTGAAATCTGCATCGTTACACCTCCTAACAGTGAGGGTAAGGTAAATCCCGTTATTCTTGCAGCCGCTAAAATTGCAGGAGTTGACCGTATTTTTAAAGTAGGCGGTGCACAGGCTGTTGCAGCTCTTGCTTACGGAACCGAAACTGTTCCGAAGGTTGATAAAATCGTTGGTCCCGGTAATGCTTTTGTTGCTGAAGCAAAAAGACAGGTTTTTGGTCTTGTTTCAATTGATATGATTGCAGGACCCAGTGAAATTCTTGTTGTTGCAGACGGAAAAAGCAACCCTGACTTTGTTGCTGCAGACCTTCTCTCTCAGGCTGAGCACGACAAAAACGCAAGTGCGGTTCTTGTTACCGACAGTTATGAGCTTGCAGAAAAAGTGAGCGCAAGCCTTGAAAAGCAGATTTCACTTCTTTTAAGAAGTGAAATTGCAAGAGCTTCCATTGATAACAACGGTAAAATCATCGTTGCTGAAAACCTCAAGGATGCTATTGAAGCGGCAAACGAAATTGCTCCTGAGCATCTTGAACTTTGTGTTGATAACCCCTTTGATTACCTTGACAGCGTTAAAAATGCAGGCAGTATTTTTATGGGCAGATATTGTCCCGAAGCTCTCGGTGACTATTATGCAGGGCCTAACCACACACTTCCCACAAGCGGTACTGCAAGATTTTCTAGTCCGCTTTCAGTTGACGATTTCGTAAAGAAATCACAGTTTACATATTACACTGCAGATGCACTGAGAGAAGTAGCTGACGATGTTGCTTTCTTTGCAGAAAAGGAAGGACTTACAGCTCACGCAAAAAGTGCAGTTATCAGATTTGAGGAAGAAAAATGAGCAGATTCAGAGACAGTAAATTTTCATCGTTAAAAGAATATGTACCGGGAGAACAGCCTCAGGATAAAAAGTATATAAAGCTCAACACAAATGAATCACCCTTTCCGCCGTCACCGTCAGTTATTAATGCGGTGAACAGCGAGGAAGTGTCTAAGCTTAATCTTTATAGCGACCCCGAATGTAAGGTGCTTAAGGAAACTCTTGCAAACCGTTACGGTGTAAGAACTGAGAATGTATTTCTTTCCAACGGCTCAGATGAGATTCTTAACTTTGCTTTTATGCTTTACGGTAACGTAAACGGTGCTGTTTTTCCTGATATTTCCTACGGCTTCTATAAGGTTTTCGGTGATTTATATAATATTAATTATGAGGAAATTCCTCTCACTGATTCCTTTGAAATCAACACGGAAGACTACAAAAACAAAAACAGATTCGTAGTTATTGCAAATCCCAATGCACCTACGGGGATAGCTCTTGAACTGTCTGTAGTTGAGGACATTATAAAAACAAACAGAGATAATATAGTTCTTGTGGATGAAGCATATGTTGATTTCGGTGCTGAATCAGCAATCAGCCTCATTGATAAATACGACAATCTTATTGTGTGCCGTACATATTCAAAATCACGCTCGCTTGCAGGTGCAAGACTCGGTTTTGCTTTTGCTTCAAAGGAGCTTATAGCTGACCTTGAGCTTATCAGAAATTCAACCAACCCGTATAACATCAACCGTCTCACACAGGTTGCGGGAACAGCTGCAATCAACGAAGACAGCTACTATATGAACGCTTGTAAGGAAATTTCAAAGGTGCGAGAGTATACTGCTGATAAGCTTATTGCTCTCGGCTTTGAGGTTCTCCCGTCAAAAGCTAACTTTCTTTTTGCAAAGCATAAGGATATCGACGGAGGCGAGCTTTATCTTAAGCTTAAAGAAAAGGGTGTTCTTGTAAGACATTTTACAAAGGAAAAAATCTGTCAGTTCAACCGTATTACAATCGGAACAAAAGATCAGATGGACATTTTCCTCGATACAGTAAAAACGATAATGGAGGAAGAAAAATGAGAAGTGCAGAAATTAAAAGAACCACTGCAGAAACAGATATTTATCTTGATCTGACACTTGACGGTGAAGGAGAAGCACAGATTAATACAGGCTGCGGTTTTCTCAACCATATGCTTACTCTTTTTGCACGTCACGGTAATTTTGACCTGACTGTCAACTGTAAGGGTGATATTAATGTTGACTACCACCACACGGCTGAGGATATAGGTATCTGTCTTGGTGAAGCATTCAGAAAAGCCCTCGGCGATATGAAGGGTATTACAAGATATGCCCACACAATTCTTCCTATGGATGAGTCACTTATTCTCTCTGCGGTGGACATTTCCGGCAGAAGCTTTCTTCAGTACACTGCTGAAATTCCCACTGAAAAGGTTGGCGACTTTGATACTGAGCTTGTAAGAGAGTTCTTTGAAGCATTCGTAAGAAATGCTGATTTAACCCTTCATATCAAACAGCTTGACGGCTATAATTCACACCACATTATTGAGGGTATGTTCAAGTCTGTTGCAAGAAGTATGAAAGCAGCAGTTGCAATTGATGAAAAAAATAAGGACAAAATTCCTTCAACAAAGGGAGTGCTTTAATGGTTGCAGTTATTGATTACGGTGTCGGAAACCTTTTTTCCTTGCTTTCGTCACTTAAGGCAATAGGTGCCGATGCCGTTATTACAAATGATGTTGATATAATAAAAAATGCCGACCGTATTATACTTCCCGGTGTCGGTGCTTTTGAAGATGCTGCAAAAAAGCTTTTTGAAAGTGGTCTGAACGAGGTGATAATTGAAGAAGCAAAAAACGGCAAACCTCTTATGGGAATCTGCCTCGGTATGCAGCTTTTGTTTGAAAGAAGCTTTGAGTATGGAGAACACAAGGGTCTTGGTCTTATAAAGGGCGATATTCTTGGGTTTGAAGGTAAAATCGATAAAAGTCTCAAGATACCGCAAATCGGCTGGAATGCCCTTAAATTCGACAAAAAAGACTGTCCTTTGTGGAAGTACATAAAAGAGGGTGACTATGTCTATTTTGTACATTCATATTTTGCAGAGCTTTCTGCTGCAACAGCTTCAAGCAGCGAATACGGAATTGAATTTACTGCTGCAGTTTCTGACGGAAACATTTACGGCTGCCAGTTTCACCCTGAAAAAAGCGGAGATGTTGGACTTAATATTCTTCGCGGATTCTGTGAGGCGTAAGGAGGGGACAATATGCTGATTTTACCTGCTATTGATTTATACGATAAAAAAGCAGTGCGTCTTTATAAAGGTGATTATGATAATATGACCGTTTATTCGGATAATCCCCTTGAGGTAGCCTATAAGTTTCAGGAATGCGGTGCAACCTTTATTCATCTTGTCGACCTTGAGGGTGCAAAGCTCGGCACAACACCCAACCTCGATATTGTAAAAAAAATCGTTGAGAATACAAATCTTGATGTTGAAATCGGTGGTGGCATAAGAGATGACGCAACCGTAAAGAAATATATCGATATCGGCGTAAGACGAGTAATACTCGGTACAGCTGCA
>JBGVGM010000088.1:0-5568 GCA_045121655.1 Acutalibacteraceae bacterium
TCCTTAAGGATAAGGCTGAAAGCTTCTCCGACACAATAGTAAAGAACACCCCCAACGGTCTTATTGTACTTAACGAAAACCTTGAGGTTCAGCAGATAAACGAGGCAGCAAGAAAGATTATGAATATACGTTCTGCTTCTGATGTGCTTGGCGATCAGGTAATACGAATTCTTGATCCGTCTGTATTTATGAATGTTATTACAAGCGGTAAAAATGTAAAGGATCAGAGGGTGTATCTTGCCGAATATAAGCGTTATGTTGAACAGACCATCGTTTATGATAAAGAGTCACATCTTCTTGTGGGTATTATGCGTGATGTAACCGATGAGGAATACGAACGTGAAAGAAAAGAGAATATAAGCCGAAAGACTATTGAAGTTGCCGATAAGGTTGTTGACAAGCAAATGAGAATTGTTCAGGAAATAGCTTCACTGTTGGGTGAAACTGCTGCCGAAACCAAAATTGCACTTTCCAAGCTGAAGGAGTCGATAACTGATGAATGATTTGTGTGCAGATATCGGATATAAAAGTATAAATCATTTCGGTGAAGAGCTTTGCGGAGACCATGTGGATGTTGTTGAGGAAAGTGAAAACTCTACCGTAATCGTACTGGCTGACGGTCTTGGAAGCGGTGTTAAGGCAAGTATTCTTTCAACTCTTACCTCGAAAATCATATCAACAATGATGGCAGAGGGCCTTCCTATTGAAGAATGTGTTTCCACTATAGCGGCAACGCTTCCCGTTTGTTCGGTGAGAGGCGTGGCATATTCTACCTTTACAATTATTCATATAAGAAATAATGAAACAGCTGAAATTATTCAGTATGATAATCCTCATGTTATAGTTATCCGTGATGAAAAAAATTATGATTATCCGAAAACTGAAATGAATATTGACGGCAAAAAGATTTTCAAATCAGTTATAAATCTTCAGGAAAATGATATTTTTATTGCAATGAGTGACGGGTGTCCTCATGCAGGCATCGGTATGATGTATAATTTCGGTTGGAAGAGAGAAGACATCATTGACTTTCTTGAAACTCTTGCTCCGGCAGGGTATACTGCAAAAACCCTTTCCACAATGCTTGTTGATGAATGCAATAAGCTTTACGGCGGAAAGCCCGGTGATGATGCTACGGCTTGCGTTGTAAGAATAAGAAAAAGAGAGCCTATGAATATGCTTTTCGGACCACCGTCAAACCGCGATGATGCAAACCGCATGATGTCCCTTTTCTTCTCAAAAGAGGGTAAGCATATTATCTGTGGCGGTACAACATCATCAATAGCAGCCAAGTATCTCGGCAAAGAATTGAAAGCAACGCTGAGCTTTGAACAAAGTGATGTTCCTCCGATTGCGGAAATTGAAGGTGTGGACCTTGTTACGGAAGGTGTTATTACCGTCAATAAGGTGCTTGAATATGCCAAGGATTATCTCGGTGATAACGAGCATTACGAGCATTGGAGCTTTAAGCGTGACGGAGCCTCGCTTATCAGCAGGTTGCTTTTTGAGGAAGCTACGGATATAAACTTCTATGTAGGCAGAGCGATAAATCCTGCTCATCAGAATCCTGACCTTCCTATTAACTTCAGCATAAAAATGAATCTTGTTCAGGAGCTTTCAGAGTGTCTGAAAAAGATGGGTAAAAGAATTAAAGTAAGCTATTTCTAAGGAGCTTAAAATGAGAAAGTTTGATACAAAAATTCAATATTTAAAATATAAGGTGCTTCGTGAGGTTGCCTCTCAGGCGTGGAATGATACACTCTTAAAGAATCTTTTGGACATTCCGAAAATAATTGTTCCGGGAAAAACCTCCACAATGCGTTGCTGCGTTTACAAGGAGAGAGCCATCCTTGCTGAAAGAGTAAAAATGGCAATGGGCGGTGAAACACAGAACAATAATGTTATTCAGGTTATAGATATAGCTTGTGACGAATGTCCCGCCGCAGGCTATGAGGTTACCGACTCCTGCCGCGGCTGTCTTGCTCACAGATGTGAGGATGTTTGCAAAAGAGGTGCTATTTCCTTTGATCATAACCATGTGGCACACATAGATAAATCAAAGTGTGTCGAGTGCGGTGCCTGTGCAAAGGTTTGTCCCTTTGCCGCTATTGTAAACCGCAAAAGACCTTGTCAGATTTCCTGCAAGGTGAAAGCAATTTCCATAAATGAGGATAATGCAGCTTCTATTGATAATGAAAAATGTATTCAGTGCGGTGCTTGTGTATATCAGTGTCCCTTCGGTGCAATTACGGACAAGTCATTTATACTGAATGTAGTTGACCTTATTAAAAAGAGTGAAAGCAACAGTAAATACAAGGTTTACGCTATGGTTGCTCCTTCAATTTCAAGCCAGTTCACTTATGCTAAATTAGGCCAGGTAATAACCGGCCTGAAAAAGCTCGGATTTTTCACTGTTGTTGAAGCTGCTCTCGGTGCTGATATGGTAGCTCACGCCGAGTCAAAGGAGCTTTCGGAAAAGGGATTTCTCACCAGCTCCTGTTGTCCTGCCTTTGTACAGTATGTCAAATCAGCTTTTCCGAAGTTATTACCGTTAGTGTCACACAATCTTTCACCGATGGCAACACTTGCCAAATATATAAAAGAAACTGATAAAACTGCAAAGATTGTATTCATAGGCCCCTGTACTGCAAAAAAGGCAGAAGCACAGCTTGAAACGGTTAAGCCTTATGTGGATGCTGTTCTGACCTTTGAGGAGCTGCAGGCACTTTATGACAGCCGAAACATTGACATAACAACACTTGAAGAGGATGTTCTCGATAATGCCTCTTATTTCGGCAGAATCTTTGCACGCTCAGGCGGTCTTACCGATGCTGTGAAGCAGGGTCTTATTGAGCAAAAAATTGATTTTGAACTTAAGCCCATAGCCTGCGACGGTATCGAAGAATGCAGAATAGCACTTCTTAAGAAGAATAAAAATATACTTGATGCCAACTTTATTGAAGGTATGGCTTGCACAGGCGGATGTATCGGCGGAGCAGGTTGTCTGACTCATGGCGAAAAGAATAAATCAGAGGTTGACAAATACGGCAGAGAAGCCCTTGAAAAGACAATAAGCGATGCAATCTCTGTTTTATGATCTGACCTATTTCTCCTCTTAATCCATACACTAAAACACACGAACCTCTTTCTGTTTAATACGGGAAGAGGTTCGTGTGTTTTTGCAAAAATATATATTAAACAGTTGACCTGATACGATAAATTAGTGTAAAATATAAGTAAGATTTTTAAATCTTAACTAATCAAAAGGAGTAAGTATTATGGCAAACAGATTTGTACTTAATGAAACATCTTATCACGGTAAGGGTGCAATTGCAGAAATTGCAACAGAAATTAAAGCAAGAGGCTTCAAAAAGGCTTTTGTATGCTCCGACCCTGACCTTATCAAATTTGAAGTTACAAAAAAGGTAACAGATATTCTTGATGCTGCTGAAATTCCCTATGAAATCTACAGCGAAATCAAGCCTAACCCCACAATTGAAAATGTTCAGACAGGTGTTGCTGCTTTCAAGGCAAGCGGTGCTGATTGTATTGTTGCAATCGGTGGCGGTTCATCAATGGATACAGCAAAGGCAATCGGTATTATCATTGAGAATCCTGAATTTGCAGATGTACGCTCTCTTGAAGGCGTTGCTCCCACAAAGAATAAGTGTACTCCCATTATCGCTGTTCCCACAACAGCTGGTACAGCCGCTGAGGTTACAATCAACTATGTTATAACTGATGCTGAAAAGAACAGAAAAATGGTTTGTGTTGACGTGCACGATATCCCCGTTGTTGCAGTTGTTGACCCTGATATGATGGCTTCAATGCCCAAGGGTCTTACAGCTGCAACAGGTATGGACGCCCTTACCCATGCTATCGAAGGCTATATCACCAAGGGTGCTTGGGAAATGAGCGATATGTTCCATATCAAAGCTATTGAAATTATCGCAAATAGTCTTCGCGGTGCAGTAGAAAATACAGCTGAGGGCAGGGAAGGTATGGCTCTCGGTCAGTATATCGCAGGTATGGGCTTCTCAAATGTGGGCCTTGGTATTGTACATTCAATGGCACATCCTCTCGGTGCTGTTTATGACACACCTCACGGTGTTGCAAATGCTATCATCCTTCCTACTGTTATGGAATATAACGCACCTGCAACCGGTGAAAAGTACAGAGACATTGCAAAGGCTATGGGTGTTAAAGGTGTTGATGCAATGAGTCTTGAAGAAGCAAGAAAGGCAGCTATTGAAGCTGTTAAGCAGCTTTCAATTGATGTTGGCATTCCTGCTGACCTTAAAGAGATTGTTAAAGCGGAGGACATTGACTTCCTTTCACAGTCGGCCTTTGACGATGCTTGTCGTCCCGGTAATCCCAGAGATACAAGCGTTGAGGAAATCAAGGAGCTTTATCTTAAGCTTATGTAATATTTTACGTTACAGGAAACTGACAACTGTTAAAGCTTAATTTTCAAAACAAGGCACTTACCACTCGGTAGGTGCCTTGTTTTTTCATCTTCAAGAAAGATGTAATAATTCAATAATATTAAGAAGAAAAACTTTTATCTCCACGCTTGTTTCTGTTGCCTATGTAACGGCTTTTCTTCGCAAATCCTGACTCCTCGGGTGCCCAATGCTTCGCATTCGGTACCCGGCTTCGGACTTCGAAGCTAAAAACAGTCCACCGGACTGTTTTCTTAACGCTTCTCACTCTCTTAGGGTTCAAGTCCCTGTTCTTTCAGAAAAACACAATAAAAAAACAACTCAGCAGTCTTCTGACTACTGAGCTATGGTGCGGATGTTCATAACACAAGTAGTTCTCCGGCAATACATATTCTAACTTTCGTACTCTAATATATTTCCTCAGATATGGAGGAATACATAATGTCAAATATTATTGAAGATTTCTACTACGGCAACATTGAGCCGCAAGAAGTCAATTCAGAATTAACACCCAAACTTAAGAAAAAGCTGAGTGACCTCGCCGAAAAAGAAGAACAGCTCACGGCAAGACTGAACGGTGAAGATAAGGAACTGTTTAAAAACTATGTTAGAGCTTATATTGAATTTTCGACAACAAGTAATGCTGATAGTTTTGTATCAGGTTTCAGGCTTGGAGCAAAATTTACATACGACACATTTGTTAAGAATACGAAAGGATGATGCGATTATGAAAAATATTACATACAGACAGGTCAACGATTATATGATACCTAACCTTATCTTACCACCCGAAGAAGCAAATATTACTCTCGGTAAATGGGGTATGTTACACAAGGATTATCTACTGCAACACAAGAAGGTACTGTTTACAACACTACTTACACAAGGAAAACTATATCAGCACTGTGCTGAAGTCGAAAAGCAAGCACAAGATATGTTTGAAACACTTGTTGAGCAGATGAAAGAGGCTGAAGGTATAACAGAGCAACTTAAAGAAGAAAATCAGTTAGAATGGGTGTGCTGTATGCAGAATATTGAAGCACGAGTACGAGAGACAATTTGTAGTTGTCTCGATACATGAAAGAATTGATACTAATCTCAAAATGTTTTAAATTTTTCTTTTATA
>JBGVGM010000089.1:0-10287 GCA_045121655.1 Acutalibacteraceae bacterium
CCTTCGGTCTGACAGCTCCCCTTAAAAGGGGAGCCAAGAATAGATGTTCAAATATACAGAGCAGAACACTTGCCTCTCCCTTTGGGAGAGGTGTCACGAAGTGACGGAGAGGGCAAAGCGTCCACCAACCCACCCAATTAAATGCAAACGATGGAACAAAGGAACAACGGAACAATGTTTCTATAATTATTTTTACTGTTAATATTATAAACTTTATTTATCTGTTTTATTGTTCCTTTGTGTACCAAAACCTTAGAACCCTTATAAATAGGGCAATTTCGGGTGCCACAACACCTGACACAACGACCACAAACTTTTGACTTTGTGGTCTTACAATTCAATAATACTGTATTCCTGCAATTTCCACCACCGTTGTTTTCCAAAACTTTCAAATCTTTTCGGCTCTTTCTGTCTCACCCAATCCGTCATGCTATAAAAAAATCATCCCGACTGATTAAGCGGGATGACTTTTTATCATTATATTTAACTTTAAGCGGTATTTTGCATTTTGCACTTTGCATTTTGCATTTATTTTACTCTTCCGGTGAAAAGCTGTCTTTACCAACACCGCAAAGGGGACATTCAAAATCCTCGGGAAGGTCTTCAAAAGCTGTGCCGGGTTCGATGCCGAGTTCTTCTAAGCCTTCATCCTCGTCATATTCCCAACCGCAAACGTCGCATACATATTTCATAAAAAAATCTCCTTTCAAAAAGAACTGTTTTCTATAGGGATATTAATAGCATTATATATACGTTTTGTCAATAGGAAAGAGAAATATTATTGAAAAAATTGTTCGGGTTTTTCCGACAAGAAATTTTCACCAAAAAAGAGGCCATATATTTGTTAATAGGCACAGTTGACACAGACTCACAAATAATGGTAAAATTATACGATAACTTTGTGCTTTAAGGCACAAAACATAGCTTAAAATCAGCGATAAAAAGGAGATAGAATTATGAAACTACCGTCTTATCCCGTTGTTACTGTTGACCCGTTTTTCAGTATCTGGTCAAGAAGTGACAAGCTTAACGAAAGCGACACCTGCCTTTGGTGCGGAATCAGAAAGCCCATAAAGGGTACAGTTACCGTTGACGGCACTGCTTACCGCTTTTTAGGTGCAGGGAACGAAGAAAAAATTCCTCAGGTGAAAACAGAAATTCTTCCGTATATTTCAGAATATACCTTTGAAAACGAAAAAATCAGACTTATCTTAAAAACCTGGTCACCCCTTCTTCTTGACGATTTTCATCTTCTCTCAACTCCCATAGGCTACTTTGATTTTGAGGTACAGAACCTTGCTGAAGCAGAAAAAGAGATTTCCGTTTCCATTGAAGCTTCAGAGGAGCTTTGCTACGACAGAAGGGTGAAAGAAACAGTTTGCTTTACTGCAAACTACGGTGGCTTCAGATATGCCAAAATGGGCAGAACAAAGCAGAATCCTCTTTACATATCAGGTGACGGCGTTTCAGCTGACTGGGGTTACTATCTGATTTCAGGCGGTGATGTTTCAGCTTCACGCTACGGTATCAAGGCAACTGAAACAGTTAAGGTGAACAAGGTTCAGCGCTTCTCTTTTGCGATGGCTTATGACGATATTTATTCAATTGAGTACTTCGGTGAAAAGCTCAAGGGACTCTGGACAGAAAAGTTTTCATCAATTGAAGAGGCTCTCAGTTACTGTGTAGAAAACAGATCAGAGCTTTTAAAGAGAATCAAGGCTCAGAATGAGCTTATTCTTAAAGACAGCAAGCAGTTCGGCAAGGATTATCAGATGATTCTTTCAGCTGCTGCACGTCAGGTGCTTGCTGCTCACAAGCTTGTAAGAAACAGCAAGGGCGAGCTCCTTTATATGTCAAAGGAATGTCATTCAAACGGTTGTATCAACACTGTTGACGTTTCTTATCCGGCACTTCCTATGTATCTTCTCTATGCTCCCGAGCTTGTAAAGGCTATGTGTACAGGCATTTTCACCTTTGCTAATATGCCCTTGTGGGGTGCAGATTTTGCTCCACATGACATTGGACGCTACCCTTGGGCAAACGGTCAGGTTTATGCGCTGAGACCTTCGATGCATCTTCCTAATCACAGAATCAGCTACCGTAAGATTTACAAGAGGAAATCCATGAACATCTTTATGCCTCAGTTCCAGATGCCTGTTGAGGAATGCGGAAATATGCTTGTTATGGCTTATTCCTACTATAAGATGTCAGAGGACAAGGAGTTTCTTAAGGAGAACTTTGAGCTTCTTAGCAAATGGGCTGATTTCCTTAAGAAAAAGGGAATCGACCTTGACAATCAGCTTTGCACAGATGACTTTGCAGGTCACAGCAAACGCAACGTGAACCTTGCAATCAAGAGCATTATGGGCAGAGCCTGCTACAACAGAATCTGTGAAGTGCTCGGCATTTCCGACGACAGCTTCTTTGAAGCTAAAGCAGACGCACAGAAGCTTATCGAGCTTTGTGAAAGCGACAGCTACCTTCCTTTTGCTCTTTCAAACAAGAATTCATGGAGCCTAAAGTACAATATGGTATGGGATATTGTTTTTGATTTCGGTATCTTTGATGAAAAGCTCTATGAAGCTGAAAGCATGAAGTACAGAGAAGAGCTTAATAAGTACGGAGTTCCGCTTGATTCAAGAAAAGGCTTCACAAAGACCGATTGGATGCTCTGGGCTGCTTGCCTTGATAAAACAGGGGAGAACGTTGATACCTTCTCAAAGGCAATTGTTAATTTCCTTGCAGAATCTGAAAGCAAAGTTTGCTTCTCCGACTGGTACGACACAAAAACTGCAAAGCAGTGCGGTTTTGATCACAGAACAGTTCAGGCAGGCTTGTGGATGCCGGTTTTGAACGCTAAATACAAAAAGTAAGATTAAGCAAATCATAACCACCGGTTGAATGAATGAACCGGTGGTTATGATTATGTTTGCGGTTTTTAATTGTTTTATCTCTTTACAATTTCGCCGGTCTTGGCATTGATAATGTTTTTGAAAACACCGATGTGGCTTGTGGAAATGAATTTGTCGAGATGGAGTGAACCGAAGTACCAGTGCTTGAATTTACAGGTTCTGCTTACGTCCTCAAGGTAGGTATTGATAGCAGTGATACTTGCATCTGTACCCATTTGAAGAAGAAGGAAATCCTTGATTTTTGCAGGAGGCTCGTGAGAAATTACAAGGTCAATTTCACCACCGTACTTCTGCAGATTGTCAACGCCCTCAACAAGCTCGTCACGGGTGGGAATTTCTGCGTCGGACCAGGTGCCCATTTCAAAACGGATTTCAATGTCGGGACTTTCACCGCCGCCCATAGTGAAGATTTTTGTTCCTTCAATGGTGAAAACCTGACCTCTCATAAGGTGGAAAATGTTGGCTGCAATATGATGAACCTTGCCGCCGTTCCATTTTTTTATCTTCAGCTTATTGAGCATATCAAAGTTTTCATGAGTTCCGTCAATAAAGCAGATGTTGTACTTTTTCTTGCTGAGCTTTTTAAGAATGCCCATTTCTTCCTTTGAGCCGTTCCAGAGAAAACCGAAGTCGCCACAGATAATAAGGGTGTCGCCGGACTTGAGGTTTCTGAGCCTTGGGTCATCAAAACGGGAAAGGTCGCCGTGGGTGTCGCCAGTTACATATATCATATTGATTTAACCTGCCTTTTTGTGGTTTAAAGAGAAGTAAAATTTTTAATTAAGGTGTATTTTTGCTTTACATTTAAAGAGAAAATTGTTATAATCAAATAGATTATGATTATTCTACCATATCTTTTGGCAGATTGCAAATAAAAAACTTTATTTTCACAAAAATTACAAATCGGGGGTGTATCCTTTGAAAAGGATGTTATCAATATTAATCACTGCTATTCTCGTGCTTAGCTTTGCTTTTTCAGGTGCAGCTGTATTTGATTCAGGTGAGGTGACTGAAAATCTGAAATCAGAGGCTTACTTTATGCAAAGTCTCGATGAGGATACGGTTATCTTTAAGAAAAACGAGGATAAAAAGCTTCCTGTTGCAGGCTTTGTAAAAATTGCAATTGCAATTACGGCAATTGAAAAGTGGCCTGACCTTGGCGAAAAAATTAAAATCACAGAGGAAAATCTTTCTCTCATCAAATATGACTACACAGTCAGAACAGCAGGCTACAAGGCAGGGGAAAGTGTAAGCAAGAGAGAGCTGATTAACTGCGTTATTGTATACAGTGCAAACGATGCTGCAAGTGTAATTGCTCACGAGATTTCAGGCTCATTTGACGCATTCATAGCTGAAATGAATAACACCGTTAAAAAGCTTGGATGTGAATCAACTGTATTCAAAACCCTTACAGGCTTTGATACCGAAGGTCAGTACACAACAGCTTCGGACGTTGCAAAGCTTATAAAGTACGCTATGACCTTCCCTTCATTTTCTGAGGCTTTTTCAGCAACCTCAGTAACACTCAAAAAAACCGACCTCAACGAGGAAAGAACATATCAGGCAAGTAACAGAATGCGCAACAAAACCATTCCCGATTACTACCATGAATCCATAGATGCAGGCAAGCAGACTTCCACAGAAGATGCAGGAGAGTGCATAACCGTTGTTTCAAATCAGGACGGTTACTCCTATCTCGTTGTTGTAATGAAGGGCCATCTTGAGGATGTTGACAGAGACGGTGTAAATGAAAACACTGCTCTTACAGATGCAAAGAGAATGCTTGACTGGACTTACAAGAATATCAGATACAGAGTTGTTGTTTCACCCTCTCAGGTTGTTGCAATGATTGACGTTGTTGCAGGTAAAGGCACCGATGCAGTAAAGCTCGTTC
Organism: Acutalibacteraceae bacterium; assembly: GCA_045121655.1. Classification (GTDB taxonomy): domain Bacteria; phylum Bacillota; class Clostridia; order Oscillospirales; family Acutalibacteraceae; genus UBA6857. The sequence continues at coordinate 4,807 of JBGVGM010000089.1, forward strand.
CCGAAAAGGAAGGCTCAGCGCTTGTGCCCTCAAATGCAACTCCCGCTTCTGTGCTTTATGAAATAATTGACTCAAGTGCACCGGAAAAACTGAGAGCTCCCGTAAAGCAGGGAGAGGTTATTGCAAAAGCAAAGGTGTACTATGCAGGTCAGGTGCTTTCCGAGGTTAACCTTGTGGCTCAGGAAAATGTGAAGCTCAGCTTCTTCGGTCTTATCGGAAGCGGTATTTCAGCTATTATGACCTCAACCTTCTTTATTATCGTAATCGGCATTGCGGCTGCGTGTGCAATCGGATATTTTGCACTGCTTCTTAAAAAGTATCTCATTGATACAGGTAAGCTTACTGCAACAAGCACAGGTAAAGTTTCGGCAGCAAAAGCGCCGGAATCAAAACAGCCGGTAAAAAAAGCAGCTCCTTCTTCAAATCAGAAGAAAAGACCTGCATCAAATGGCAAAGGCAAAAGCTTTAATATTGAACTTCCTCAGATAGATTTGACAAAAATCAAAAAGATAATTTCAAAATACACCAAGGAAAAGGAATGAACAACATGAAGAAAGTTTTCAGAACACTTTTAACCTTTGTGCTTGTGGCTTTGGGTGCCCTTGTTTTCACTCTTTCGTCATCAGCTGCAGAGGGTAAGTGGATAACTGCCTGGGGTACAGGTCCCACTGAGCTGAGACTTACGGGTTATTCCGATATTGCTTCGCTCATTGGCCCGGTTACAGCAAGAAGTATCATCACGCCCACTGCTAGCGGTTCAAAAGTGAGATTTCTTGTTTCCAACCGCTTCGGTGATGAGCCTATAACAATCAACTCAATGTATGTTGCAAAGCATACCACTGCAAGTAAAATTGATGTTAACTCATCTTCACCCATTACCTTCGACGGCAGAGCAAAGGTAGTTATTCCTGCAGGTGAGGAGAGGTATTCCGATGTTATAAACTTTGCTGTTAGCTCAATGGAAAATATCGCTGTAAGTATCTTCACTGAGAATTTCGGCGGATTTACAACTATGGGACTTTCAGGCGGTAAAACCTATGTCACTATGGGTGAAAAAGATATGACAAAGGAAGAAGCTCTGAACCTTATAAACGAAAAAGAATTTACCGATGTGCTTGAGGCAATTTTTGGTGATCTGGGAATTCACCTTTCTAGCGACCTTATCAGTGTAATGCCCTGTGTTGTAAGTATGGACGTGCTTTCCGACGCAAGCGCTTACAGTGCGGTTGTAATCGGGGACTCAACGATTGCAAATGAGTTTCCTCTTGATCTTGCAAAAACCATATATGAAAAAGGTATTTACAATGTCGGTATCGTAGGCAAGGGTATATTCGGAAATTCACTTATGGCAAACGGTCTTGGCTTCGGCGATATTATCTATGCTGACTCAGTTACAACAAGACTTAACAGAGATGTTTTCAGTCAGACGGGTGTTGATTATGTAATTGTAAAAGCAGGTATCAACGACATTGTTCACCCTGTTTCCACAGACGCACCCTTAGGCTCAGTTCAGCCCACGGCTGATGAACTGATTGAAGGATATAAAAAGCTCTTCAAGCTGTGTCACAACAAGGGAAAGAAAGTTATAGTTGTGGGTATTACCCAGTGGAAGGGCAGTACAAGAGACTATTTTAATAACGGTCCTCAGTATGTAAGAACTGACAAGGAGTTTCAGAGTGACTGGCAGATTGCAAAAGATGTCAATGAATGGCTTGCATCAACAAACGAGCATGATGGTTTTGTTGACTGGACAGCAGTATCCTCTGGCGGTTCAAAGGACACTGACGCAATTCTTCCCGATTATACTGCAGACGGTGTTCACCCCACAAAGGAGCTTCAGAAAATCTGGGCTCAGAACTTCCCCTTAAGCCTTATCGGTGTGGGTACAAAGGTTGCGGGTGTTGTGTTTAATACCACCAAGCTTACTGTTTATAAAAACTCAACCAAAAAGCTTACAGCTTCGGTTTATCCCGAATCTGCACTCTATAAAAAGGTAACCTGGACCTCTTCTGATGAATCTGTTGCAACAGTAACCGACGGTAAAATCAAGGGTATCAAAAACGGTTCAGCAGTTATTACCTGTACAACAGAAGAGGGCGGATATACAGCAAAATGTAAGGTTACAGTAAGAACAAAGGCTGAGGGTGTTGTGCTTGAGAAAAGCGCAGGTGAGATTCACACAACAAAAGGCCTTTACATAAAGGCTAAGGTTATCCCTGAGGACGCTTCAGATAAAACAATCACCTACACAAGCTCAAACCCCAACGTTGCAACTGTTTCTTCAAAGGGATACGTAAGAGGTGTAGGCGCAGGTAAAACTTCAATTACCGTAACAGACAGCGCAGGTAACAAGGCTACCTTCACAATCCGTGTGCTTAAAAAGGTTCAGGTAACAGCAATCAACCTGAACTATATGGAAAAAGGTGTTTACACAGGTAAGACATTTACACTGAAGCCTGAAATATTCCCCGAAGATGCAACTTATCCCGACGTTGAATGGATTTCATCCGACGAAAAAATTGCAACTGTTTCAGAGGACGGCGTTGTAAAGGGAATCAGAGCAGGCAAGGTAAGAATCACCTGCAAATCAGTTGATAACCCCATGGTGAGCCAGACCTGCATTGTAACGGTTAAGGTCAGAACAATGGGTGTAACTCTCAATTACAGTAAAATAAATGTTTACACTACAACCACCAAACAGCTGAAAGCAACAATTTCTCCTTCAAATGCAACCAACAAAAAGGTTACATGGGAATCAGAAGACCCTGACATCGCATCAGTTGACAAAAACGGCGTGGTTTCAGGTAAGAAGGTAGGTACTACTTATATTATCTGTACAACCAACAATAGTGAGAGAACGGCAATCTGTAAGGTAACAGTAAAAAAAGGCGTGCTTTCAAAAAAAGTTACTCTCAATAAGACAAAGCTCACAATTAACGACGGAATGAGCTATGCTCTGAAAGCTACACTTTCACCCTCAAACACAACCACCAAAACCTGCACATGGTCATCAAGCAACAAAAAGGTTGTGACAGTTACATCAAAGGGTATTATCACAGCTGTCGGTCCCGGTACTGCAGTAATCACTTGTAAAACAAAGGATACGGGAAAAATTGCAAAGTGTACCGTAACGGTTAAAGAGGTTGTTCCCTCTTCAGTTGTTATAGATAAGAGCTACTATGAAGTAGGATACAAGAAGACAATTCAGCTTACTGCAACCGTTTCTCCGGATAACGCATCTGATAAAACACTTATCTGGACTTCAAGCAACCCAAAGTACGCTAAGGTAAGCTCAACGGGCAAGGTAACAGGACTCAAGTCTGGAAAGACTGTCACAATCACAGTTACCACCAAAAGCGGAAAGAAGGTTGACTCCTGCAAGGTTTATGTAGGCTCTGTTGATGTAAGCGGTGTAAAGCTTAATAAGAGCTCTGCAACAATGGGGGTAGGCTCAACGCTTCAGCTTAAGGCTACAATCACACCCTCAACGGCAACCAACAAAAATGTAAAGTGGGCATCAAGCAACACTAAGGTTGCCAAGGTAAACTCCAAGGGATTGGTTACAGCTGTTGCAAACGGCACCGCACTTATTTCCTGCACAACCGTAGATGGTGAAATTGTTGCAATCTGCAAGATAACTGTCAAAACCGTAAAGGTAATGGGAATAAAGCTCAACAAGAATTCAACTAGCCTTAACGTCGGCGACAGTGAAACACTGAAAGCAACAATCGTTCCCGGAGATGCGTCAAATCAGAACGTAAAATGGGAATCAACGGATTCTTCTGTTGCTAAGGTTAATTCAAAAGGTAAGATTACAGCTGTTTCATCAGGCGTTGTAAGAATCAGAGCCGTTACAGAGGACGGCTCGTACGTGGGAGTCTGTATTGTTACCGTAAGATAAAATTATGAGGCTGCTACCCGAAAAGGGTGACAGCCTCGTTTTCTTTAAGAGGGAGGAAAAGGGAAGGCAGGGGCGCCGACCGCAGAACGAACCCCGGGTTCGTTCTGCCAGGCGGCAAAAGGATTCACCCCTGCTACGGGTGAATCCTTTTGCCGCCCCACCGCATTCTGCGGTGAGTCGGCGCCCACTTTACTTTAAATACCGGTAAATTTAAAGGCTGTCACCCCAGCGCCAGCAGGCAAAAAGGTAACAGCCGAACGTTTAAATATTCTGAATCCAATTAAGAATGTCTGAGTAAACTCTCTCGCAGTCCTCTTCGTTAAGAATCTCGTGCCTGTAACCGGGATACATAATAACCTCCGGACTGTGACCTGCACTTTCAAGATTGTCGCAAACAGCAGTTGAGCCTTTTCCGTTGAAGTTCATGGGGTCTTTAGCTCCTGAAAGAATAAGAATGGGAAGCATAGGCGGAACAAGGAAAGCCCATTCGTCAGTACAGCATGAATTTGAAAGCTTGATGACGTCTCTTACCGCGCTGAGCTTCAGGCCGTTTCCGCAAAGAGGGTCGTCTATGTAGCTGTCAACGCTTTCAGTGTCTCTTGAAAGCCAGTCCTTATCGGTTCTTCCGCCGTCAATTGCAAAATTGCCGATTTTGTCAAGAATGGAAGTGGGAACGTTGGCTTTTGCACCAAGCTTTTTACAAAGGAAGCTGAGAGGCTCTTCAAGTACAACGGCAGCGCTGGGAAGCTCATTGCAGCCACAGAGAATCATACCTGAAAGCTCGTGACCGAAGGCTGTTGCATAAACACGAAGAAGCATTGAACCAATGCTGTGTCCTAGCATATAATAGGGGAGCTCAGGGTAACGCTTGTGCATTATCATATAAAGAATATGTACGTCATCAACAAGACGCATATCGCCATCGTTTTCAGCAAAAAAGCCAAGGTCGTCAAAGCTGTCAGCTGAAAGGCCGTGACCAAGATGGTCATTACCGCAGACAACATAGCCCTCAGAAGCGAGGAACTGAGCAAATTTTTCATATCGGCCGATGTGTTCTTCTATGCTGTGAATAATCTGAAAAACACCGACAGGCTCTTTTTCGTCGTCCTGCCAGATTGAGCAGTGAATTTTATTTTCTCCCGTTGAGGATAAAAAGTAAGCATCTTTTTTAATGATAGCCACAAAAAACTACCTCCTGAATATAAGTTTACCAATTAATTATAATATAAGATTAAACAATAATCAACCATAAACTTAATTTAATTTTTAAGTAATACACCTATTATTATTTACAAGAAAGAGGAAATGTTATATAATTGTTTTTATATTGGCTGGGGAGGACAGAAAAAAATGTTTGGCTATGTGAAAGTCAATAAGCCTGAAATGAAGGTGAAGGAGTACGAGGCATACAGAGGATTGTACTGTTCACTGTGCAGAAGTCTCGGAAAGCATTTCGGCATTTTTTCACGTCTGACTCTCAGCTATGACATTACCTTTCTGCTTCTTATGCGCCTTTCATTCAGATCGGCAGTGCCCGAATTCAAAAAGGGCAGATGTCCATTTAACCCTTCAAAGCTGTG
>JBGVGM010000090.1:0-2396 GCA_045121655.1 Acutalibacteraceae bacterium
AGCAGTTGACGCCGCTTTTGCCGCATACTGCAAGGAGTATAAGGACGCCATCTATTGCATCGGCTCTGTGGTAGGTCCGCATCCCTTCCCTATGATGGTTCGTGATTTCCAGAGCGTTGTCGGCATTGAAGCAAGAGAACAATTCCTTGATATGACGGGTGAGCTTCCCGACGCGGTGGTTGCCTGTGTGGGCGGCGGCTCAAACGCAATGGGACTTTTCTCAGGCTTTTTGAACGACCCCGTTGATATTTACGGTGTAGAGCCTCTCGGAAGAGGCATTAAAATGGGTGACCACGCCGCAAGTCTCACCTATGGTGAAGAAGGCATCATGCATGGCTTTAACAGCATTATGCTGAAGGATGAAAACGGTGAGCCTGCTCCCGTGTATTCTGTGGCAAGCGGTTTGGATTATCCATCCTGCGGACCGGAGCACGCATTCCTGCACGACTTGGGCAGAGTAAAATATGATGTTGTTACTGACGACGAAACCATTGATGCATTCTTTGAGCTTTCCAGAATGGAGGGTATCATCCCGGCTATTGAAAGTTCCCATGCCGTTGCTTACGGTATGAAGCTTGCAAAGACGATGGGCAAGGGTTCTGTGCTTATCAACCTCTCCGGCAGAGGCGATAAGGATATGGACTATATCATTGAAAAATATGGTATTAGATAGTGTAAGAAACAAATAATTTCAAAAGCCAAGATACCGATTACTGTATCTTGGCTTTTTCTAAATATGCGTTTTAATCGCCTGTATGCAGATATTATATCTCTTATTGTAGGATTATCTCGTTTAATGAGAGATAATATTTCTGTATAATATTATAAATAGACAAAATACAACAGGCAGTGAGCTTACACGGTGTTTTCACGCTTCCAAAGCCAACCTCAAAACCCACTTTGTTAACAGCCCTAACTGGATGTCAAGTGCAAGGAAACGCTTGAGAAAGTCAGAAAAGAAAGCACTATCCAATGAAGAAAAAATGGAAGAAATCCGTATCGTTAACCGTGCAAAATGGTTGCTTATCAGCGAACTGAAAATGGACGAGCAAGGAGCTCATCGCTACATAGAAAAACAGGCAATGGACCGATGCATTTCAAAACGGATTGTTGCAGAAGAAATTATAAAAACATACGCATAACAGGGCAGCACGGCTTACAGTTTCTTGAAAGTCGTGCTGTTGCTATACAATATTCAAATGCCTGGCTGTTTTTATTTGTATATCAGTTCATCAAGTACAATTTCTTTTGCTTGTTGCTGAATGTCGCCCAGTATCTGCACCCACTCCCATTGTTTTTGCTCTTTCAATTCCTCTGTAACAGCTTCACTTACTTTTATCTGTTTAATCAAAAACTCAAACATTTCTTTTGCCTGCTTTTCAACCTCAGCGCAGTACTGATACAATTTGCCTTGCATAAGCAGTGTATTGAAAAATACCTTCTTATTCTTTAGAAGATAATCTTTGTGCATCATTCCCCATTTGCCGAAAGCAACATTTGCTTCTTCAGGTGGTAAGATGAGATTAGGGATTAAATAATCACCAACTTGGCGGCAACTGATAGATTTTTTGTTTGACATAATAAAAACCTCCTATTATTTTAGTAGCTTTATTCTACCTTATAACAGGAGGTTAGTCGAATGTGTGGATATGTAATTTTATATCATATTAAAATGTTTTAACGCATCCATAATAGCATCTTCTTTTTCTTTGGGGCACTGTGGCACTCGGCTTTTACCTTCACCCTTGTTATGGCATTCTCTTTCCATAATACCACGCTTAACCTTAACCTGTGATATGTAAAGAGTTGACACTTTAAGACCGTGTTTTTCAAGCACATAATCCTTGATTTCCTGATATGTTGCCTTGGTTTCAGCAGCAGTAATATCAACCTCTGAAAGGTCAAGCTTTATGTCGATATGTGCGTCCGGTCTGCGTTGGGACAAAAGCACAACCGTCTCGACGGTTGTTTCAGTTTCCAAGGGAAGTTCTTTCACTTCCTCGCCATCAACAGGCACAGGGAAATTGAATACGATCTTCTTTATCCAGCTTCCGTCTTTCCTTTTCTCCGGGAACATTTCAATTCGCTCGATAAAGGCTTTCATAAACTCTTTCTGTTCCGCTTCCGTTGCGGAATGGTAGACTTCATCAAATGCCAGTAAGAGCCGATAGATATTGTCGCCGGAGATTTTCTCCTGCTAAATGCTGCGGATTTGGCTTTGCAATTCGCCACTCTGAACTTCGATATCCTCTATGGTATCATACTGCTCATCATAGCGGCGCTGCAAGTCCAAAATCTTTCTGTCATAGTGGGCATCGTTGATGTCCAAGGTGTCCATCTGACGCTCCAAGCGGCTTTTCGTTCCAAAGGCTTGCTTTAACTGACCTTGCAGAACG
>JBGVGM010000091.1:0-8490 GCA_045121655.1 Acutalibacteraceae bacterium
TGAGCTCATAGATTTATCACATCCGTTTCACCCTATTAGATGGAAAAGAAAGGTAAAATGTTGCATATAAAATAAAAATATTTTTTCGGTCAAAACTACCCTTGAGGTGATTATAATGGAAAAACAACAGAAAAGCAAGAAACCTAAAAAGAACGTTAAGTTCAAAGGCAAAAAAGAGGAAATACTTTCCGACGTAAACGGCTCATACACAGGTGTTCCCACCGACCCTATGGATTTAAGGCCCATTCAGGACGCAGACGACCTTTAATAAATGCAAAATGCAGAATGCAAAATGCAAAATGGCTGACGAAATCGGAAAGTTTTTCTTTTAAATTTTTCGTCCTAGCGATCCGACCTGAAAGCAATAAGTCATCCCGTAAATTTGGCGGGATGACTTTTTCTCGTTTGTGAAACTCTGAAACGGTATTTTGCATTTTGAATTTTGCATTTTGCATTTACTTGAGTGCATCTTCAAGCGAAGTGTCCTCTAAGAAGGTGTTAAGATTGTAAAGGAAAAGCGCATGGGTGAAGTTGTATTCATCCATAACCGTGTGAATACTTTCCGTCATATAACGCGGGTCAACAACCACAATTCTTGTAAAATACGGTGTGAGCATAGGTATCATACAGTTTGCGTAGGAGTCCTTTATGATAAGCAGAGTATTTTTTGAACTGCTCACTGTGTCAATTACAACCTTGTCATAGTTTCCTCCGAGGAAAACTTCGTATTTATTCTTCTGCTGAATCTTTTCGGGTTCAAAAAGGCTTGCAGTTTTTCTGTCGGCTGATTCATATGTTACGACGTAGCTGCCCTTGCTGTTTTTCGGAACACAAATTTCAACCTTATCCTGTATATCGTGAATTCCTGTTTTTGACGCAAGAGTACCTTCAAATTCACTGCTTACTGTAAGGAACTGATATTTCACCGCACTTCTCTTAAGACCCCACTTGTCTGTAAGAACCCTGAATGTTGCATAAGCGCCTCTCGTTGTCCAGTGGTGGTCTGTTTTGTAAAACACTTGGTGCTTGTCTGTTACGCTGTCAAGTGCCTTACTCACATTGAGAAAGGTGTAATTTTCACCCTTGAGGCTTTTCATAATTGCAGTAAGTTCAGTGAACTGGTTGTGCATCTCAATTCCCTTGGGAAGCTTATCGGCATAGATATAGCTTGCGTTAGGTGAAATTGCAACCATCTTTTCTATATAGGGATACTTTTTCATAAAAGCGTTGATACTGCTTGTCAGAGCCTTGACTTTCTTTTTGCTGTATGCGCTCTGCTTTTCAATAAGAAAACCGTTTTCACCGATATAAACACCGTTTTCCTCTCTTTTGCCTGTAAGACGGTCGCAGTAAGTTTTCATTGAAATAATTCTATCTCTGAAAACAAACTGGTCAGCCATGTAGGTTTCAAAGCCTTTCATAAAGGAGCCGTCTGCAATTGAAGAAAGCGTAAGCTTCGGGAATGAAGCTAGAACACGGTTTTCGCTTTCTGAAAACTCTCTGTCCTTTGAAAAGAGATTAATAATACCGCCAACACCGATAATAAGACAGAAGCAGACAACAAGGCAAAGAAATACGATATTGCCTTTATTTATTCTTTTTTCATATGGATCCTCATGCTCGTACATGGGATTTTCATTTTCGTTAAAATTCATTTTGTCTCCTGAAAAAAGTTCTGTTTATCAGAATCTGAAATATAAGAATGGGTTATAGGTTTCACTTATAAGGTAAATTATGCACAGTGCAAAAATAAACAGATAAGTAATACTGAGCACCGTTACATTTACCTTGAAGTTCTTTGTTCTCGGAAGATTCGAGAAAGCTCCGAACGCACTGAGAGACATAAATATTACCGGGAATGCGTTGGTTGAAATAAGATACTTTGCAGTTGAATCGATGAAGCTGTTTCCTGCAAAACCGAACATTGAGCTCATATAAGTGAGGGCTTCTGTAAGAGTATTTGAGGAGAAAAGCACCCAACCGAGCATAACTACCACAAGGGTAATAATATGTCTTAAAAGCTTCGGCGTTTTTTCGATGATATTTTTGAATACATACTTTTCAAGAAGAAGCAGTATTCCGTAAAAAGCACCCCATGCCACAAAGTTCCACGCAGCACCGTGCCAGAGACCTGTAAGTGACCACACAATAAGAATGTTCAGCATATGTCGGGGCTTACTTACTCTGTTACCGCCGAGAGGGATATATACATAATCTCTGAACCATGAAGAAAGGCTTATGTGCCATCTTCTCCAGAAATCGGTTATGCTTGTTGCAGTGTAGGGCAGATCAAAGTTCTTGCATAAATTGAAGCCGAACATTTTGCCGAGGCCTACAGCCATATCGGAATAACCGCTGAAGTCGAAATAAATCTGCAGAGTATATGCAATAATACCAATCCACGAAGTAACAACGGAAGCCTTTGAAATGTCGCCTGCAGATATTTCAGTATAAACTGCACCGATTGTGTTTGCAAAAAGCACCTTTTTGCCAAGGCCTCTTATAAAGAAGATTATACCGGCTGCAAACTTTTCAACGCTTACATATCTTTTTTTAAGCTCCTCTTCGATATCGGAATACTGAACAATAGGACCTGCGATAAGCTGTGGGAACATACTGATGTAGGTCATAAAGGGAAGCATTCTTCGCTGAGCTCTTACAGTACCGTAATACACATCAATTATGTATGACATAATCTGGAAGGTATAAAAGGAAATACCTATGGGAAGAGCAAGAGGTGAATATTCTACAGAAGAACCGAAAACACCGTTTACGGTTTCCACAATAAAGCCTGAATACTTGAAAAAGCCCAGAGCGAAAATATTGTAAGCAACGCCCAGAAGGAGTGCAAATTTCTTCTTCTTTTCGTTCAGAACATTTTCCTCAATATCGATTCCTATAAAGTAGTTGAAGAATATACTTAGAATCATCAGAACGATATATACCGGCTCGCCCCAAGCATAGAAAACAAGGCTTGACGTACAGAGTATTATATTTTTATATTCAATTGACCGTCTTTCATTCTTTCTGAAAACCGGGAGATAGTATAACGCCATAACAACAGGCAGAAATACGAAAAGAAAGGCAGCACTGCTGAAAACCATTTATCCGTCACCTTAATTAAAGAATTTTGTTGAATGCCGAAAGTGCAGCCTCTTTATCTGTGAGAACTGCATAAAAAACAAACCCTGCCTTTTGCTTGAGCACATAATTCTGAAGCATGGCGCTCTGCTCGGGAGCATATCCTTCAAAGAGTGTCTGTTTGTCTTCCAGTCTTTTTTTTATTTTTTGTATTGCTTCGTCGGAGCTTGCACCGTCTTTAAGCTTAATTATAATAATCTCTCTGACGTCCATAATATCGTCGCTTTTTATAAAGTACATTCCGTCAAAGGAATCAACTGAAAGGGAAAGCTCTTTTTTTATCTGAAGCTCACTTTGCTTTTTAAGACCGCTTGTGTCAACTGCCGAAAAAACTGCCTTGGCGACTTCCTTGGCTGTTTTGTCGCTGGTGGTTTCCTCCTTAGAAAGAAAACCGATAAAAACCACAAGAAGCACGATACAGATGATTTCTGCAATTCTGTATTTTTTCATCCCACAATCCCCTTTTCTTCGATAATGAATCTGAGCCAGTATTTTTCATAAAACGCCTTTGAAAGGTGAATACCGTCTCCGCCGTAGCATTCGGGGTGGGCTTTAAGAACAGGGGTACTGTCAAGAAATTCAATTTTAAGCTCACCGCACATTTTTTTTAGAGCCTTGTTGTATGTGCCGATTTTTGTGAATCTCTTTGCAGTTGCAACATCGGAATCAACGGGAAAAAGACCGCTTACGATGATTCTTGTGTCTGGTGAACCCTTCTGAATCTGCTTTATGAGCTTTGTGTACATTGAAATGAATGTATTGAGCTGGTTTTTATTGGTAGAAATCATATTTACCCCATAGTGGAGAATAAGCACGGGAGGAGCTTTTTTTACAATTTTTTTTACGTTGTCAGAAAGATGGTAAAGGCTTGCACTTACCTGGGTAATAAGACGGTTGCTGTTGAGGATATTATAAGCCTCGAGTCCGTTCATAAGAGAGTCGCCTACAATGTAAACATCCTTAAAAACCTTGCGGTAGGTTGTCTTACCCTTGCTGAGCTGCTTGAGTACATTTTTAATTTCAACCTTTGTCGGCGCAGATGAGTAATACAGCGCTGCGTTGGCTTTTTTTATGTTGTTCTGAGCTTTTTTTACGTCGTAATCCGAAAGCCCTTTGAGATAATCTTCTGCAGTATTTGCTCCTGTAGTTTCAACAGTTTCAGTATTGGCAAGAGACATAAAATTTCTCACGGGATACATAGTAATGAGAAGTGCCAGAATGAGAATTAGAACTGATTTTTTCAACTTTTTTTCACCTATATCTATATTAATTGCATTTAAATCTACAATTTATTAGTTTACATCTTTTAAAAAGATAAATCAATAGTCTTGTCGTAAAATATATAATTATTTATAAAAATATACATCTTTGTAACAATAGGTTTTTTCCTGACAGAAAAACAGAGAAAAATTCACTTGCAGAATTCATATTTCTTACAAAAATTAACAGCTCTTGACGGAAAGAAGCAATAATGGTATTATATTTCAAAACCCTGAAAGGAGTTGAAATAATGACACTTGAAAAACTTAAAAGTCTTGAACCTCTTTTTGGCTGCTGGTATGTTGAATCCAAAACAGGTCAGGGTAAAAACTCCGCTTTTTTCAAAGCAAGCCGTAACGATAAAGGCGTTATCCGTCACATGGGTATAAAAACGCTGAAATTCCCCTCAAGCGACAAAGAAATCAGCAGAATTATCGCATCAGGAAAATATCAGACTGTTGGCGAATACCTTGATTTTCTTGAGAAAAAAATATCACTGAATATAGAAAAAATGATTTCCCTCGGTGATAACAGCAACATTGTGCATTTTGAAAAGTATCAGATTATAAGAGAAAGCTCCTGCTTTTACGCAGTGATTCTTATGGAGTATCTGAAGCCTCTCAGCGAGCACGTACGCTCAGAAAGTGTTGCTCCCGTTCAGGCTGTCAAGCTTGCAGTGGATATGGCAACTGCAATTGAGGCTTTCCGTATGAAGGGCATCATTCACAGCGAAATCAGGCCAGACAACATTTACGTTGACAAAGACGGCAACTTCAAGCTTGGCGATTTCGGACTTTGCGGAAAAAAAGACGAGGACAGCTCCGATATTTCGTCATATGCTGCTCCCGAAATTCACCTTGGAAAGGGTGTAAGCGAAACCTCAGACATTTACTCTCTAGGGCTTTTGCTTTACAAGCTTCTCAACCATAACCGCCTGCCGTTTTATCCCGCGTTCCCTGCACCGATTTCTCTTACGGAAAGGGAAGAGGCATTTGAAAGAAGAATGAAGGGAGAGGCTTTCCCTAAGCCTTCAAAAGCAGACATAAACCTTTCAAGAATCATCCTTAAATCCTGTGCTTATTCTCCCTTTGAAAGATACCGTACTCCCCTTCTGTTGAAATCTGAGCTTCAGAAATATCTTGATCTTATGAGCAGTGCAACGGCTCCGGTTATTCCCGCCCCCGATGCAGTACCGTCGTTTTATCAGTCGCACAGTGCGCCGAAGCCTCCTCCGATGGACTACGAGCTTTCTTCAGACGATGTTGTTTTTTCAGATTATGAAGCACAAAAGGAAAGCACTGAAAACATTGAAGACGATGAAACAAATGAGGATATTATCGAAGAAGAGGCACACACGAACAAAATGTACCTGATTGTTGCAGCTCTTGTTGTTATACTCGCTCTCGTAATTGCACTTATTGTGAAAACTACAAGTGGCGAAAAGGAAACAACCACTCTGCCTACAATAAGTGTGACTCAGTCCACAAGAGCTCCCACTGTTCCTTCTACAACCGAGCCTTCAACTGAGGAGACCACAGAAGAGACTACTGAGGAAACCACTGAAGAAACTACAGAGGAGACAACTGAAAAAACCACAGAAGAAACTACAGAGGAGACCACGGAGGAAACTACCGAAGAAACAACAGCAGAAACCACCGAGCCATCAAGCGAAGCAGAAGAAACTACCGAGCCGATTCTTATTGACAACAACAGAAACGACGGAGACAAGGCTTCTGACGGCAGAGTTTATAAGGACATCGGCAATTATGAAATAATCGATAGACCCTCTGATATTCGGTTCACCGACGTAATTTTTAATCTCAACGATTCTGTCGGTGAAAACGTAAAGAGCAAAGATACTGCATACGTTTATCAGCTTGCAGGCGAAACGATTCTTCAGAAGGTCTCTGCTCACTTCAGTTGTGTTGATGACGGTGAAACTGTTTCCTGTTTTATTACAGTTGATGACGGCGACTTCTACTATGAGCCCGACCTTTATCAGTACTACATCTGTCTTGACGAGGGTGCAATAGAGTCTGATGACATTATCAGCCTGCCATTGCAGATAAAAGTGTAACACCGGAGTTTCTGTATTCGGTTTTCGCAAATATTGAAACACTTATAAAGCTTAAATCTCCTCCTGGAACTTAGTGTTTGACAGGTGGAGATTTTTATTTAAGAAAGTAAAACATTTTTTCATTTTTTTTGCAAAAAAGTGTTGACATAAGTAAAAATTAGTGGTATAGTACATAGGCAGTTGCGAAAGCAACCAAACAGAATATGCGAGAGTGGCGGAATCGGCAGACGCGCACGTTTGAGGGGCGTGTGGGGCAGCTCGTACGGGTTCAAGTCCCGTCTCTCGCACCATAGTGAGTATTCATTACACAAGTGAATACTCACTTTTCTTTTTTTACATTTCCTCATAGTTAAATAATATATATTTGTTATGTATTGAGCAGGCTTTGACCTGCTCTTTTTTTGTTATGCCGTTAAATACTCAACGGCTACGCCTTGTCTTGCTTCAAGGACTATATTCTCCTCTTTAACGGGATTTTCAATAACCCCTATAAAGCGATAATGAATAACAATCCTCTGTGTTTTATTCTTGCCCTTACCTTCAATCGAATGAACCTCAATTTTCTCAATAAGTTCATTAAGAAGTGCGGGTGTTAATGTTTCCATCTGCATGAACTTACGGACTGCTAATGTGAACTGCTCTTTACTTGTTCGAAGATTTTCGATTTCAGACAGTTCTTCTTGGTACTGCCTGATTTTCAGCTTCAGCTCATCTCGTTCTGTTTCATATTTCTGAGATAACTGCATAAAGCTTTCTTCATTAACAATACCGTTGATGTGCTTTTCAAAGAGTTTTTCGTACATCAACGCAACCTCTTTAGTTCTTGCTGTTGCTTTATCAATACTGCTTTCAAGAAACTTCTGCTGATTGAGTATGCTTTTGTTGGTCTTTGCTTCAAGAATATCTGCAAAGGCTTCTTCATCTTCAATGAGAAAACTTGCAAGGCTTCTGAGCTCAAGCATTACAATCTGCTCCAAAGAATCTGCCCTGACATAATGTGTGCCCTCACAAGTGCCTCTGCGACCTTTGTAATTGGAACACATAAAATACTTGATGTCAGTATTCGGATGATTGACATTAAACCATAAGGGACTTCCACAATCGGCACAGTATAACAAGCCGCAGAACATATTCTTTTCGGCATGTTCGGGATTAGGTGCTCTGCGTTTTCCTTTGGCTTTCATCTTCTGAACAGTTTCAAAGGTGTTTCTGTCAATTATCGGCTCGTGAACATTCTTGAAAATCTTCCAGTTCTCTTCGGGATTCTGAAGTCTTTTTTTATTCTTGAAATTCTTTGAGTAGGTTTTGAAATTGATAACATCACCACAGTATTCCTGTTGCGCAAGAATTTTCTGAACAGTAGTCTTACACCACTTATACGGGTCAGGCTGAGTTTTCTTCCCACCCTTATTAAGACCTTTACTCTGCCAATATGCCATTGGTATCATCACTTTGTTTTCCTGTAAGATACGGGCAATAGTTTCATTGCCTTTACCTTCAATACACATTGCAAAGATACTTTTAACAACCTCTGCAGCTTCGGTATCAATAATCCATTTCTTTTTGTTCTGCGGGTCTTTCATATACCCGTAAGGCGGTTGAGATAAGGGTTCACCGAGATTTCCTCTTATGCGGTGTGAGCAACGGACTTTTCTTGAAATATCTCTTGCATACATCTCATTCATAATATTTTTGAACGGTGCAATTTCGTTATCTCCGTCATTACTGTCAACCAAGTCATTGACCGCTATATATCTGATGTTATGCTCAGGAAAGAAGTTATCCGTATAGTGACCTACAGAAACATAATCTCTGCCGAGACGGGATAAGTCTTTCACCATTACAGTTGTTACATATCCCATTTCAATATCTTCAAGCATTGCCTGAAAACCGGGTCTGTTGAAATTAGTTCCCGTATAACCGTCATCAACATAATACTTAGTGTTGGTGAGCTTCAATTCCTTTGCTCTTTGCGAAAGTAACTTTTTCTGATTACCGATAGAGTTACTTTC
>JBGVGM010000092.1:0-7470 GCA_045121655.1 Acutalibacteraceae bacterium
TCAAAACTTCGCTGTAACGGCAGTATAACAAGCGGTAAAAGCCTAAGCGCCGAAGAAGTGAATTCGTTAAGAAAAGAAAAGTTCAACAATGTGCACCTTTTCACCGATGAAACAATGGAATATGCTCTGAGGTGCTACAGCTTTTTCGGTTCGGAGTTTATAGAAAAAAACAGTTCGGCAATTCTTTTTGTTAATGACGAAAAGACAGTGTACGAGGGAATATACTCTGAGGACGAAAAAGAGAGCTATATTGAATTTCTTGAGAACAGCTTTGACGGTGAGATTTCCGTTGTTTCGCCCTACGAACTGAACAGCAATTCACAGAAAGTTAAATGCGGAATGGTCTGTGCTTTTTCTGATGAATTGAAGAATGATAAGAATATTTATATGAATCACACTCTTATGTAAAGGAGAAAAAAGATGGTTTACTGTTTTCTTGCAACAGGATTTGAAGAAATTGAAGCCCTTGCTACTGTTGATATTCTCAGACGTGCAGGGATTGAAGTTCTGACTGTAGGTGTGGGTGAGGATGTCGTTATCGGCGCTCACGAGATACCTGTGCTTGCAGATATAAGAGAAGGTGGAGTCAAGCTCAATTCTTCTCTTGATGCAGTTATTCTTCCCGGCGGTATGCCCGGAACACTTAATCTTAAAGGAAGTGCTGAAGTACAAAAGGCAATAGACTTCGCCCTTGAAAATGATAAATACCTCTGTGCAATCTGTGCTGCACCCCTTATTCTCGGACAGAAGGAGATTTTAAAGGGTAAAAAGGCAACCTGCTATCCCGGTTTTGAAGCTGATTTAATCGGTGCTGAGGTTACGGGAGGTTTTGTTGAAGCTGACGGTAAAATTATTACTGCTAAGGGTGCAGGTGTTGCAATTGACTTCGCTCTTAAAATTGTTGAAAAGCTTAAGAGCAAGGAAGAGGCAGACAAAATCAACGCTTCTATACAGTCGAAATGAATGATTTAAAGAAGAGTTTAAGAAAAGAATATAAATTACGAAGTGACGTTGAGAACCGCAAAGAGAAGGAAAAAGCAATTACTGATTTACTGATAAATAGTGACTTGTTTTCAAATGCAGACACCGTTTTCCTGTATGCTTCCGATAAAAAAGAGGTTTCAACTGAGAATATAGCTCTTGAAGCTGAAAGAATCGGAAAGAAAACGGCGTACCCCTTTTGTAAAAACAAAAACGGTGAAATGTGCTTTTATCTTTCAAACCGTAATGAACTTAAAAAGGGAATGTACGGTATTTCAGAACCCGACACCCAAAATGCAAAGAAGGCTTATTTTACGGAAAAATCCCTTTGTATTGTACCCGGAGTCGCCTTTTCAAAAAGGGGCGAGAGACTGGGAAGAGGAAAGGGCTACTACGACAGATTTCTAAGTGAATTCAAAGGAAAAACCGTTGCGTTAAGCTTTGAAGAGACTCTTTGCGAGAATATACCAACAGAAGAACATGATGTGAAAATCAATTATCTTGTAACAGAGAAAATGATATATAAAACCGAGTAAGGAGGAGTAATATGGACGACCGTTTCTATTCTGAAGGTACAAGCCAAAGCAAAATGGCCGGTTCTTCAGGAAATAATTCCAATAACTTTGAGAAAGTTTCAAATCCCGGCGATTTCAGTGTAAATATCAAATCTGATATGAATATGACTAAAAAGCCTCAGCAGAAAAAGTTTGAGGTGCATATTTCCGATTTTGATAACTTCTCTGAGGTACCCGAATACAGACCCTATGGTCAGAGCGAGCCTCGGAAGCCAAAAACAGCACCTGCTCAGACAAACAGAGCACAAGCACCTGCCAAAAATGCAGAAACCACCGGCACAAAAAGACAAAACAGTTTTGACGGCACAATGGTGTTTAATACAAAAAAAGCTTCGCAGAGCATTAATCAAAGACATACTCAGAAAGGTACCGCTCAAAGACCGTCAGCAAGGAAGTCCGTACAGGGCAAAACTGCACCTGCTTCCAGGAATCCTGCAGCTAAAAAAGCTGTACCTATGTCAGGCTTCGTAAACAAAAAGGCACAAGAAAAAACAAAAAAAGCTCCATCTAAAAAGCCGAATATGCCTATAAGCAAAGAGGCACGTGCAAGAGAAAACAGCAGATATAACTTTATCAAGGGCGTTCTTGCTCTTTGTGTGTGCGTTATATTTATCACAATGATTACTGTAACTGCTTCTTCGGTTGTTCTTGCAACAATCAACGATATTCTTGCACTCGATAAGGATTCTTCAGGACCTGTTTCCGTTGAAATTCCCGCCGGCTCTGATTTTGAGGACGTGTTCAATATTCTCAACAGCAACGGCCTGGTCAGACAGCCGATTGTAACCAAGCTTTTCCTTAAATTCCGTCATTATGATGAGGTTACAAAAACTGATGCTTCAGGTAACGTATATACTGAAAAAATTGAATATGAAGCAGGAAACTATTTCCTTGACATCAATGCAGGCATTGAAGCTAATATCGAGGAAATTATGGTAAGAAAGAACGTTGCAAAGGATACAGTTCGTCTTACCTTCCCGGAAGGTTGGTCAATTGCACGTATATTCAAGAAAATTGAAAGCAGTAACGTATGCTCGGCCGATAAGCTTTATGCAAACCTTGATATTGTTGGCGAAAAGTATGATTTCATTAAGGAAATAACAATGCCATCAGGCAGATATCTCAAGGCTGAAGGCTATCTCTTCCCTGATACTTACGATTTCTACATCGGTGAAAACGCGAGCTCAGTTCTTAAAAAACTTTTCAACAACTTTGAATCACGTTGGACAGATGCTTACGCTGACCAGCTCAAAAAGCTTGATATGACTATGGATGAGGTTATCACAATTGCTTCTATTATTCAGAGAGAAGCTAAGGACTCAACCCAGATGAAAGAGATTTCCTCAGTAATTCATAATAGATTGAACGATCCTTCAACATATCCCTCAATTGATATGAACTCCACAAAGGACTATGTTGTATCTCTTAAGGAATTCAATCTTTTCAGTGATTTCTATTACGACCTTTATCTCAATGCATATAACACCTACTCAAATGAAGGTCTTCCTCCAGGACCTATATGCAGCCCGGGTAAAGCGGCAATTGAAGCGGCACTGTTTCCTGCTGATACCAACTACCATTTCTTCTGCCACAGCGAAAACGGTGATGTTTATTATGCTGCTACAGCTGCTGAACATCAGGCAAATACAAACAAGATTATTTACGGCGGTTTAAACAATGACTGATAAATTAAAAAAGCCTGAGCTTCTTGCTCCGGCAGGTGATATGGAAAGGCTTATGGCGGCTGTCAGGTACGGCGCTGATGCTGTTTATCTCGGTGGTACAACCTTCGGAATGAGAGCGGCTCCTGCCAATTTCAGCGGTGAAGAATTGAAATTCGCTGTTGATTATTGCCATGAAAGAGGTGTTAAAGTTTACCTGACTTGTAACGTGCTTCCGAGAAATAGTGAGCTTTCGCTTCTTCCGTCTTTCCTTGATGATGCAAAGAATGCCGGTGTTGATGCGTTTATTGTTTCAGATATGGGCGTTCTTGAATATGTAAAAGAATATGCTCCCGATGTTGAAATTCATATTTCAACTCAAACGGGTATTGTAAACTACGCTGCAGCCAATGCATTTTATAAGCTTGGTGCAAAGCGTGTTGTAACTGCAAGAGAGCTTACTCTTTCAGAGATAACCGAATTGAGAAATAATATTCCTGATGATATGGATATAGAATGCTTCGTTCACGGGGCCATGTGCGTTTCCTTTTCGGGCAGATGTCTAATTTCCAACTATCTTGTGTCACGTGACGCAAACAGAGGGGAGTGTGCTCAGCCCTGCAGATGGAAGTACACTCTTATGGAGGAAAAGAGACCCGGTCAGCATTTCCCTGTTTTTGAGGGTGACGGCGGAACTTATCTCTTCAATTCAAAGGATATGTGTATGATTGAGCATATTCCGGATATGGTAAAAGCAGGTATAACAAGCTTTAAAATTGAGGGAAGAGCTAAATCTGCGTATTATGTCGCAGTTGTAACCAATGCCTACAGAAAAGCTATTGACGCTTACTGGGAAAATCCCTCTGACGATTACAAGCTCGAACAGTGGATAGTTGATGAAATGAAAAAAATCAGCTATCGTGATTACTGCACAGGCTTTTTCTACGGTGACATCCGTGACGATGCCAACATAAGCTACAAAGGCGGTTACAACCGTGAATGGGACGTAATGGCTGTTGTGGAAAAATGGGAAAACGGAATTGCTTACTGCAGTCAGAGAAACCGCTTCTTTGAGGGCGACGAGCTTGAGGTTATGGTAAAAGGGGACAAGCCATTTACCGTTAAGGCTACTGAGCTTAAAAACGCAGACGGCGAAGCTATTGAAGCTGCAAATCATCCCATGATGAAATTCAGCTTCAGATGTGATACTCCTCTTGAAAGCGAGACAATTCTAAGAAAAGAGCGGGAAGAAGAAACAAGAGTAATAATCTGATTTCACTCTTATATATATTGATACGGAGGTGCGTATTTTGGCAGCAAAATATACAGTTTCACTAAAAAAAATACTTAAAGATTTCAGTACCCTTGAAACCTTATATTTGCCCGATGCCCCTGAAAATATTTTCATTACATCACCTGATATAAGCAGACCGGGTCTTGTTTTTGCAGGGTATACCAATTATTTTGATAACACCAGAGTAAACTATCTCGGTAAGGCAGAGGTAGAATATCTTCTCAGCCTTTCTGATGGTGACCGTCTTCAGAGAATCAGGAAATACATGGAGAAAAGGCCCGCCTGTGTCATAATTTCAAGAGGTCTTGAGTGTCCCAAGGAAATTCTCAATCTTGCTCCCGAGTACGGTGTTCCGGTTATCAGGACTCAGGATACAACATCACGTTCAATGGCGGCAATTATTGCATACCTTAATATTGAGCTTGCTGAAAGAATTACCCGTCACGGTGTATTCGTTGAGGTTTACGGTGAGGGTGTTCTTATTCTCGGTGACAGCGGTGTAGGTAAGAGTGAAACAGCCGTTGAGCTTATCAAGCGAGGTCACAGACTTATTGCTGACGATGCTGTAGAAATTAAAAAGACAAGCTCAAAAACTATTGTAGGGTCAGCGCCCGATAACATAAGACACTTTATTGAGCTTCGCGGTATCGGTATAGTAAATGCACGCCGTATTTTCGGTATGGGTGCTGTAAAGCTCAGCGAAAAAATTGATATGGTAATTGAGCTTGAACCCTGGGACAGCAACAAGGTTTACGACAGAATGGGTCTTGAAAACGAGTATATTGAAATTCTCGGCATAAAGGTTCCCCATACTGTTGTCCCGGTTCAGCCCGGTAGAAACCTTGCAATTATTATTGAGGTTGCGGCTATGAACAACCGTCAGAAAAAGATGGGCTACAACGCAGCAAGAGAGCTTATGCATAATCTTGGTATGGGCGACGATATAGCACCACAGGAAGACGAAATCAAAATGTGGGGAAATTTTTAAGAGGTGAAGAAAATGTATAAAATAGGCGTAGATTTAGGTGGCACAAATATCGCAGTAGGTGTTATTGACGAAAACTATAATATTATAGGAAGAGGAAAGGCAAAAACAGCCTGCCCCAGACCTGCTGAGGAGATTTTTAAGGATATGTGCAAGTGCGTTAAGGCTGCTGCAGCTGACGCAGGCATTGAAATTTCGGAAATCGAGTCAATCGGTATCGGTACTCCCGGTACAGTTGATAAGGCGAAGGGTATTATCAGCTATGCAAACAACCTTGATTTTAACAATGTTCCTGCAGTTGAGCTTATGAAGAAGGAATTTCCCGACACAATAATCAGACTTGAAAACGATGCAAACTGCGCAGCTCTCGGTGAGGCTCTCGCAGGCTCAGGTAAGGGCAAAAGCAGCTTTGTTGCAGTAACTCTCGGCACAGGCGTTGGCGGCGGTATTGTTCTTGACGGCAAGCTTCTTACCGGTTGTAACGATGCAGGGGGCGAAATCGGACATATCGCAATAAAGTTTGACGGTGAGCAGTGTAACTGCGGAAGAGTTGGCTGTTGGGAAAGATATGCTTCAGCAACTGCTCTTATCAATCAGACAAAGAAAGCTATGGAAGAAAATAAGGACAGCAAAATGTGGGAGCTTTGTTTAGGTGATATCGAAAAGGCAGGCGGAAGAACCGCTTTTGATGCTATGCGTCTCGGCGACGAAGCAGGTAAAAAGGTTGTTGATACATACATTGAATACATAGGCATTGGTGCTACAAATATCGTAAATATTTTCCAGCCTGAAATGCTTTGCTTCGGCGGCGGTATCTGTAACGAGGGTGAAACACTTCTCAAACCCTTACGTGCTTATGTAAAGAAAAATCAGTACAACAAGAGAACTGAAAAGAACACCGAGCTTTGCGTTGCGTGTCTCGGAAACGATGCGGGTATAATCGGCGCAGCTCTTGTTGAGTACTAATTCGGAGGGTCTTTTCTTGAAAAACATAGAAAACGCACTGAAGCAACTGAATATCGAGTTTCTTACTGAAGAGCCGATGAAAAACCACACCTCCTTCAGAACAGGCGGAAATGCTGAAGTTTTTTCAATTCCTAAAAACGAAAGCGAAATCAAGGCAATTCTTAATCTTTGTAATAAAGAAAATGTGCCGTGCTTCGTTCTTGGTAACGGCAGTAATATCCTTGTTCCCGATGAAGGTATAAGAAACAGAGTTGTAATTTATCTTGGTGATAACCTTTCTTATATTAATGAAAAAGAGGATGGAACTATTGTTGCAGGTGCAGGTACAAAACTGATTCAGCTTTGCAGATATGCTCTTTCAAAGGAGCTTTCAGGTCTTGAATTTGCATATGGCATTCCGGGCTCAGTGGGCGGAGCAGCTTATATGAATGCAGGAGCTTACGGCGGTGAAATGAAGGACGTTATTGTAAAAATCAACCACATCAACGAAGACGGAACCGATGGCTTTACTGAGGGTGATGAAATGGATTTATCCTACAGACACAGTGCCTATTCTTCGGAGAAAAAGATAATCACTTCTGTTGAGCTGAAGCTTCAGAATGGCGACAAAGAGGAAATTGAAGCTAAAATGAAGGACTTCCTCGGCAGAAGAAAAGATAAGCAGCCCCTTGAATATCCCAGCGCAGGAAGTGTCTTCAAGCGTCCTGAGGGGTACTTTGCAGGCGCTCTCATTGAGCAGAGCGGACTTAAGGGCAAGAGAATCGGTGGTGCTATGGTAAGCGAAAAGCACGCAGGTTTCATTATTAACTACGACAATGCAACAACAAGTGATGTGCTTGAGCTTATTGATTTCTGCAGAGAGACCGTAAAAGATAAATTCGGTGTGACTCTTGAAGCGGAAATTAAATCGGTTTAAATACTATTTGTAAATTCACAAAGAAAGGATTGAAGGATGTGTCGTTTTCATCGCAGATTAAAGATGAAATTATAAAAAGTGCTGAATTACCC
>JBGVGM010000093.1:0-11769 GCA_045121655.1 Acutalibacteraceae bacterium
TTGAATATTACACCGCTGTAGTAATTCATATCGTCAATAATTGAAAAATCAATGTTGACGTTTTTCATCATTCCTAAAGCAGTAAGCTTGTCGCAGACAGTTGTGAATTCGTCAAGTGATACGCTGATGTTTTTATCATATGAATACGGAGCGAAAGCTGCTTTAAAATCTGCTGAGCTTTTATATGTACCCATAAGCTTCATAATAAGGTCAAAAGCTCCTTCAGAAAGCTTGCCGTTTTCTTTCATAGTGAAAAGCTGTGATGAGTTCTTGCTCTTGATATATGTAAGCACTTCTTCTCTATCGTCGCTTTCAATACCGATTGTCTCAAAAACGGAGCTTACAATTCCTGCATGAGAGATGTCAAGAATAAAGTTGCTGTCGATAGTTGCAAGGCTTTTAACTGCAAGACATACAACCTCTGCAATTTCGTAAACACCTATGTCACCGATACATTCGAGTCCTGTCTGAGCGATTTCTTTAAAAGAGTTTGTACCTCCTGAAATACGGTAAACATTCTCGTCATAATAAAACTTATTAACAGTACCCTTTGTATCGGTAATATTTTTAATAATTGATAGTGTAACGTCAGGCTTAAGAGCCATAAGTCTGCCGTTTGTATCAGTGAAAGTAATGATTGAGTCAGATATAAGGAAATCTTTGTTTCTTACGTACAGATCATACTCCTCAAACTTGCTCATTTTGTAACGTGTATAGCCGAAACGACTGTAAAGAGATCTCAGAGCAAATGAGATTTTTTCTTCACTTTTTAATATACTGCTGTCAAACATCTCAAAGCTCCTCTTTAATATTCTCAATTGCTTTTCTGTATCCGCCGTTACCGTAGTTGATACATTTACCCACACGGCAGATTGTGGCGGTGCTTGCCCCTGTGATTTTATTTACCTCAGCGTAGCTTTTACCTTCTGAAAGCAGACAAGCGACCTCCAGACGTTGAGAAATAGCCTGCATTTCCTGAATGGTAAAAATGTCGTCAAAAAAGTCACGGCAATCCTTTACATCAGTAAATGACATAACGGCTTTATAAAATTTTTCAATAGCTTTTTTATCAGCTTTATTCAACATTATCATCCTCCGTGTTTTATCGTGTTAGTATTCTACCACGATAAAGTGCTAAAGTCAACCCTGAAACGCAAAAAAATCGAGCCGTATTCAAAGCTGAAAGTCGATGAATACGGCTTTTCTGTTTTTATTCTTCTGTGCTATTGTCTGTTTCTGCTGTTTCTGCTTTTTCAAGAGCCGGTACTTCCTCTGCAGGTTCAATATATTCGCCTGTCATAAGAAGCTTGAATACGTCACCGTCAGCTTTTTCGTGCTTGATAAGATATTCGGCAACTGTAATAAGCTGATCCATATTATCTCTGAGGATTTTTTCACAACGGTTATATGCATCAGTAACAATCGACTTGATTTCGTTATCAATTTCAGCAGCAATTGCCTCTGAATAGTTTCTTGAGGAGCTGAAATCTCTGCCAAGGAAAACTTCATTATTTGATGAACCGTACATTACGGGACCGAGCTCACTGCTCATACCGTAGCGAGTAACCATTTTTCTTGAAATTTCGGTTGCTCTTTCTATATCATTGGAAGCTCCTGATGAAATATCACTGAGCGTGATTGCTTCAGCAACACGTCCGCCGAGAAGAACAACAAGCTCGTCAAGCATTTCACCCTTTGAAACATAGGATTTATCCTCAGATGGAAGCTGCATAGTGTAGCCACCAGCCATACCTCTGGGAATAATAGAAATCTGATGAACAGGATCCTGAGAATCAAGGTGATACGCCGCAACTGCGTGACCTGCCTCATGATAAGCCGTAAGTTTCTTTTCTTTATCAGTAATCTTGCGAGATTTTCTCTCTGTACCAACAACAACCTTGATTGTAGCTTCCTCAATTTCAGTCATCGTAAGAGCCTTTTTCTTTCTTCTGGCAGCAAGAAGTGCAGCTTCATTAAGAAGATTTTCAAGGTCAGCACCTGTAAAGCCTGCTGTTGATTTAGCAATTGTTGAAAGGTCAACATCAGGACCGAGTGGCTTGTTTTTTGCGTGAACTTTGAGAATTTCTTCTCTGCCTTTAACGTCGGGATAGCCTACAGTAAGCTGTCTGTCAAATCTGCCCGGTCTTAAAAGAGCAGGGTCAAGAATATCAGGTCGGTTTGTAGCAGCAATAATGATTACGCCTTCATTTGCACCGAAACCGTCCATTTCAATAAGAAGCTGGTTAAGAGTCTGCTCTCTTTCATCGTGACCGCCGCCCATACCGGCACCTCTATGACGGCCGACTGCGTCAATTTCGTCAATGAAAAGGATTGAGGGTGCGTTTTTCTTCGCCTGTTCAAAGAGATCCCTTACTCTTGAAGCACCAACACCGACATACATTTCAACAAAGTCAGAACCTGAAATTGAGAAGAAGGGTACACCTGCTTCGCCTGCTACAGCTCTTGCAAGAAGAGTTTTACCTGTACCCGGAGGGCCTACAAGAAGTACGCCCTTGGGAATTCGAGCTCCGAGTTCGTTGAAACGCTCAGGTGATTTAAGGAAATCTACAATTTCCTCAAGCTCAGCCTTTTCTTCGTCTGCACCTGCAACATCCTTGAAGGTTGTCTTTCTCTTTTCATCTTTACCGAGCTTAACTCTTGCCTTACCGAATGAAAGAGTACGGTTATTTTCGTTCATTATGTTCTGACCCATTCTGCGGTAGAAATAGAACATAAATGCGGCCATCATAATTGTAAGAAGCACTGTGGGAAGCATACTTGCCCACCAATAGTTATTGGAACCGCGCTTATAATCATACTTAATGGGGGCATCCGGATTTTCTATATTATACCTTGTAACGGCATTGTGAATGTCGTTAAGAAAAATATCTACATTAGGAACAGTGTATGTCTCTTTTTTTCCCTCTTCAGTTGTTTTGAGTTTATACTCCATTACGCCGCTTGAAAGATTAAGTGAATACTCTGTAATTTCGCCTGCATTGAACTGCTGAACGATTTCATAGTATTTAGGCGGCTCCTTTTTGTTTTCCTGACCAACAAAATAAGAAAGCGCAAGAATAAGAAGCACGGGAACAATTATATAAAGCAGATTCCCCCACTTCTGTTTGGGGTTTGCATTGTTGTTCAATATAAGGTCACTCCTTTATTTAGTATATACTTCAGGTTTGAGAATACCCACGAAGGGTAAGTTGCGGTATTTTTCGTCATAGTCAAGGCCATAACCGACAACAAAGGCATCGGGAATTTTTGCACCGATATACTTAAGCTGAAGCTCAACTTCCTTTGCGCGTCTGTCGGGTTTATCAAGCAGAGAACAACACTCAACACTTCTCGGATTTCTCGCTTTGAGAACCTTTGTAAGCTTTTCAAGTGTTCTGCCGCTGTCAAAAATATCTTCAACTATGAGAAGGTCATAGTCTTCAATGTCATATTTAAGGTCATAGGTAATGTTTACAACACCTGATGTTTCTGTTGAAGCACCGTAGCTTTTTGCAGCCATAAAATCAATTCTGCAAGGAATATTAATTGCCTTCATAAGATCTGACATAAAGCAAACTGAGCCTTTGAGAACACAGATAAGGAGAAGATTCTTATCCTTATAATCCTCATTAATTTTGTCAGCAATTCGTTTAACCATACCAAGAATATCATCTTCTGTAAAAAGAATCTCTTTAATATCGTTTACCATAACCTTTGCCCATCCTTTATTATTACATATACTTCGCTTGATTTCTCATTCAGTAAATAATTACCGTCAATTCCAACTCCCTCAACCCAGACAACATTTTCTCCGTCTCTTAAAACAGCGATTCTGTTTCTCTCGGCAGCCGGGATTTTCATTTCATTAAAAAGCTTTTTAAGACTTTTTGTAACTTTTCTTTTTTTAAGATAAATTCTGTCACTCTCTTTTCTTGAAGAAAGTGTCAGCTTGTTTTTGATTTTTGAAACATCAATTCCTGATTTATCCTGAGACTTTATTAATTCAAACTTACCGTACGGTGTCTCGGCAGTGAAATTCTCAAATTCAGCAGACCAACTGCTTTCCGCCGTTTCGGCGCCGCAGAAATGAATTATATCACTCTCAAAGGAAATATACAAGTCCCTTGCAAGCTCTATTCTGCTGTTTTTATAAAGAATTGATTCTTCGCAAAGGGAAATGTGCCTGTATTCAACAGGCTTGTTCATTCTTTTCTCAAGAAGAATTCTGAAGGCACGTTTTCTTACTGCAGGGTGTGAATAAAGAAACGCAGCCTTACTGTAGCCGTTTTCAACGCATGATTCAGAAATCAGCTTCAAAGCTTCCATTTCAATGAAGCCGCTTTCCTCTTTTACGATTTCACCAAGCTTTGTAATAGCCGTGAACGATGAAGGATTGATTTCACTGAACAAGGGTAAAATTCTGTTTCTAAGGTAATTTCTGCTGTAGTCATCGGTAAGATTAGTACTGTCAGTTACAAAGCCGAGATTTTCGCTCTTACAGTAATCTTCAATTTCCGCTCTTGTGCAATCGATAAGAGGTCTTATAACATCGTCACGATTTGCAGAAATACCCGAAAGGCCCTTTGAGCCTGTCCCTCTCAGAAGATTGAATACAATTGTTTCAACAGAATCAGACAAGGTGTGTGCTGTAGCAATTTTGTCGCACTTAGCTTTTCTGAAGCATTCGTAGCGAACCTTTCTGCCACACTCTTCCTCGCTGATACCGAGCTCTTTGCTTAGCTTCGGAACATCAATGCTGAAAGTAAGAAGCTCTATACCCTTGCTTTTGCAGTAAGCCTTTACGTGGTTTTCATCACGCAAGGCCTCTTCACCTCTGATATTATGGTTCACATGAACGGCTTTTACTATAATACCATACTGAACCTTTAGTTTAATTAAAATATCAATGAGACACATTGAATCTGCCCCGCCGGACAAACCGACTGCAACAGACCTGACGCCATTAAGCATCTTGTGTTTTTCAATTGTATTTACAACTTTACATATCATTTCTGATAGTCTCCAGATTTGTGAACATAGTGTAGTCACCGTTCCACGCTACCTTTACTGTAGTTGTAGGACCGTGTCTGTTCTTTGCAATAATGAATTCAGCCTCATTTACTGCAGGTCTGTCCTCATCGGGTGCATCATCTTTTTCCGTTGCATAGTATTCGTCTCTGTAAAGCATGATTACTATATCAGCATCCTGCTCAATCGAACCGGATTCACGAAGGTCAGCAAGCTGAGGTCTGTGAGATTTGCCACGGCCTTCAGTGCTTCGTGCAAGCTGAGCGAGCACAACAACGGGAATATTAAGATCCTTAGCCATAAGCTTGAGATTTCTTGTAATTTCTGATACTTCCTGAACACGGCTTTCAACTCTTGAACCGCTTTTCATAAGCTGAAGATAGTCAACAAACACAGCGTCAACATCTCTCAGACGTCTGATTCTTGACTTCATTTCTGAAACCGTCATATTTGAAGTATCATCAAAATACAGCTCACAGTTGCTGAGAAGAGCCGTTGCAGTCGCAAGATTTGCCCATTCTTCACCGCTAATGTTACCCGTTCTCATTTTAGTGCTTTCTACTCTTGCCTCAGTTGAAAGAACTCTCTGAGCAAGCTGCTCCTTCGTCATTTCAAGAGAGAAGAACAGAACTTTCTTTTTTCCCATCATAGCTGTATTTCTTGCAAGGTTAAGCGCAAGACTGGTTTTACCCATAGCAGGACGGGCACCGATAATAAGAAGGTCAGAACGGTTAAGGCCTGTGATAGCCTTATCGAGATCTGTAAAGCCTGTTGTGTAGCCCTTGTACTTATCCTTATCGGGTGAGCTGAGCTTCTGAAGCTTATCGTATACTTCATTAACGATAATATCACCGATTTTGGAAGGTCCTTTTGTTACTCTGCCCTGTCTTATATCGTAAATTTTCTGTTCTGCAACTTCAAGAAGTGTATCAGCAGGCTCGCTTGAGTTAGAAGCATCGGAAATAATATCCTTTGAAACATTAATAAGTGATCTTATGTAATACTTCTCACGGATAATTTTTGAATATGCTTCAACATTTTCAGTTGAAGGCACTATCTGAGAAAGTGTGAGAAGATACTGCTTTCCTGATGCATCATCGTAAACCTTGCTTGACTTAAGCTTTTCAAGCACAATCAGTGGGTCAATTTTTCCGCCGAGAGCATCAATTTCCTGCATAATTGTGAAAATCGCTCTGTGCTGAGGCAGATAGAAATAATCGGGTTTTACGAGAATAAGCACCTGTGTGATGCAGGAAGGCTCAAGCAGGATTGAGCCGAGCACAGCCTGCTCAGCTTCAAGGGAGTATGGCATATTAACTTCATCAACTGAAGCAAAGGAATTTACTCCGTCCATTGTTTTCACCTCGAAAAATTATTCTCCTACCATTACGAAAAGCTTCGCTGAAATACCTGTGTAAAGCTTAACTTCAAATTCAAAGGTACCGAACTGCTTGATATCATCAACAACAATTTTTTTCTTGTCAACCTTGATGCCGAATTCGTCAGCAATCTTTTCGGCAAGCTCTTTTGATGTTACTGAGCCGAAAAGCTTACCGTTAGCGCCTGCTTTAGCAGTGATTTTAATTGTCTTGCCTGACATCTTTTCTGCGTTGGCTTTAGCTGCAGCAGTCTCGGTGGCAATTCTGTATTTTTCAGCCTGCTCACGGTTTTTAAGTTCTGACATATTCTGAGCATTTGCTTCAACAGCAAGATTCTTGGGGAAAAGGAAGTTTCTTGCATAACCGTCAGAAGCGTTTACAAGCTCACCCTTTTTACCTAAACCTTTTACGTCCTGTTTTAATACAACTTTCATATTATTTTACCTCGCTTTATATATTACTGTAATAGTCATCTATTGCTTTTTTTAATCTCTTTACGGCTTCTTCTTCAGTGTAGTCCTTAAGCTGGCACGCAGCCATAGTCTGATGACCGCCTCCGCCAAGTCTTTCCATTACAAGCTGAACATTAAGTTCACCGTAAGATCTTGCGGATATGTTGGTGTCTGTTCCATTGCTGTAAAGAACAAAAGAAGCCTTTACTCCGTCAATATTGATGAGCTCATCCGCTGCCTGAGAAGTCACAAGGCGGACATCTTTTATATTGCCTTCAGCAATTGATATTGCACAGCTGTTGTAGGTTTCAGCTTTATCGATTATTGCATTTCTGTGTCTGAACACATCAATATCGCTTGAAAAAAGCTTTTTGCATTCAACTGTGTTTGCACCGCGCTTTCTCAGATAAGCAGCTGCCTCAAAGGTTCTTACGCCTGCACGGAGAATAAAGTTCCTTGTATCAAGCATTATACCTGTAAGCATTGCAGTGGCTTCAGAAGCTTCAATAATGTCTCTGCTGTCAACATACTGCGATATTTCGGCAACCATTTCGCAGGCTGATGAAGAATTTGGCATATGATAGAACATAACAGTGTCGTCAATAAAATCAACGGCTTTTCTGTGATGGTCAATTATCATTACCTTTTCACATTTGTCAACAAGCTCGGGACATTCCGTAAATTCTTTTCTGTGAGTGTCAACAACAACAAGCAGTGTATTTTCACCCACGTATGAAGAAATGTGTTCCGGTGAAACAAGAACTCTCTTATCCATATTTTCAAGCACATTTTCAACAAGTGAGTACGCAAGAGTTGTCTTAAGATTAATACAGATTTTAGCTTCCTTTTCAAAATGCTTTGCTATGGAATACATACCAACAGCAGCACCAAAAGAGTCAAAATCAGAAAATCTGTGACCCATAATTATTACATTGTCACTGTCTTTGATTATTTCAGAAACAGTTTTTGCAATAAGCCTTGTCTTAACTTTATTCTTTTTTTCAAAACCTGCTGTAACACCGCCGTAGAATCTGTACTGAGCCTCGTGCTTGATTGCAACCTGGTCACCACCTCGGCTCTGAGCCATATCAAGTGCCTGACGCGCAAAATTATTTGCATCAATAAGGTTGTCCGCTTTTCCGATACCCATTGAAAGAGTTATATCGGTGGGCTTTCCGCCATAGGTATAGTCACGAATTTTATCAAGAATATCAAATTTGTCGGCAATCATTCTCTGCAGTGCCTTTTCTTCAGCAAAAATCAACATTCTCGCATTGGAAAACTTTCTGCATAGGGCACCATATGAAGATGCCCATTCATCAATAATCTGCTCAAGCTGTCCGAAAATTGAAGCACATTCGCTTTCCTTAAAATCATCATATATTTCATTGGAATTATCAAGTACGGTCAGGATTACAGAGGGTCTTGAGTCGTAGTATTCCTTTTCGGTGAGCCTTAATTTGGTTTCATCGAAAAAGTAGAGAAGAAACACCATTTCATCCTGCAGATTAATGGGGCTTGAGTATACAGAAAAGTATAAACTGCCTATTTTTACCCTTGCTCCGTTGCCCAGGAAGATTTTATCAAGGCTGTTCTTTTTCAGAATTTCTTTAATGTTTGAATGGCTTTCCTTATCGGTAAGTGAAAAGGTTTCTGTGAACTTTTCGTTGAACCAGACAATGTCGCCGTTTTCTTCAACAACACTGCAGGCAACCGCAAGACGTTCAAAAGCCTTGCCCTCTTCAAAATTCAGCTCCTCTGAAACAGTTTTCACCTGATAAAGAAGCTTGGATTTCTTGTTTTTGAAATAAAGATACTTGCATACCGCTGTAACCAGCACTGAAATAATCTGCACAATTCCGAGAGGAACGCTGATTCCGAGTACAATTACGCTAAGAATCAGAGCAATAACAAGCGCAGGCAGTGATGCATCGTATATCTTCCAGATTCGTTTCATAATTTTATATCTCCATAATAATAGGAAGAATCATGGGACTTCTTTTTGTTTTTTCATACATTAGTCTTGAAACATCGTCACGGATACGGCTTTTAATTGTTCCCCAATCATAGATGTTTCTGCTGTGGCATCTTTCAAGCGATTCAAGAGCTGTATTTCTTGCCTGACTCATAAGCTCCTCGGATTCTCTCACGAAAACGAAACCTCTTGAAACTATATCGGGCCCTGAAACAAGCTCACCGCTTACAGAATCAATAGTTGCAACTATAATTATAATACCGTCCTCAGCAAGATGCTTACGGTCACGCAGTACCACTGAGCCAACGTCACCTACGCCACTGCCGTCAACAAAAATCTGGCCTGCAGGTACAGTACCGCTGCATCTGATTGAATCCTGACTGACTTCCACAACCTTACCGTTATCAGCAATAATGATATTGTTTGAAGGTATACCTATTGATTCAGCCAGAGAAGCGTGCTTCTGAAGGTGCTTTTGTTCGCCGTGAACGGGAATAAAGTATTTTGGCTTAACAATACCGAGCATTAATTTAAGTTCTTCTCTGCAGGCGTGGCCTGAAACGTGAACGTCGTACATTTTTTCATAAACAACCTCAGCACCGTGCTTCATTAGCTCATTTACAACTCTACCTACTGTTTTCTCATTTCCCGGAATGGGATTTGCTGAAATAATAACATAGTCGTTAGGGCCGATTGCAACCTTTCTGTGGTCAGAAAAAGCCATACGTGTAAGAGCCGACATGGGTTCACCCTGACTGCCTGTTGTTATAAGCACGATTTCATTTTCGGCGTACTGATTAATCATATCAAGCTTAATGAGGATTCCCTCAGGTACGTCGAGATAACCGAGTTCGGAGCTTACTGCAACAACGTTTTCAAGGCTTCTGCCAGAAAGGGCAACTTTTCGTCCGTTGGCTTTTGCAACATTAATAATCTGCTGAACTCTATGAATATTTGAAGCAAAGGTTGCTACGATGATTCTTCTGTTTTCTGCTTTTCTGAAAAGCAGCTCAAAGGAGTCCCCTACCTTGCTTTCACTTTCGGTGTAACCGTGACGTTCTGCATTTGTAGAATCTGCCATCATACAAAGAACGCCTTCCTTGCCGATTTCAGCAAATCTTGCAATATCAATCATTTCGCCGTCAATAGGCGTTGTGTCGATTTTGAAGTCACCGGTGTGGACAATTGTACCACCAGCACACTTGATTGCTAGAGCAACTGCGTCGGGAATTGAATGGTTCACGTGTATGAATTCTACGCTGAATTCACCGAATTTAACTGTATCGCCCGGTTTTACAACGTTAAGCTTCGCACCGCCTAAAAGGTCATGCTCTCGGAGTTTTCCTTCAATAAGACCGTTAGTAAGCCTCGTGCTGTAAACAGGAATGTTCACTTTCTTAAGCAGATAAGCGAGGGAACCGATATGGTCCTCGTGTCCGTGGGTTATACAAATACCCTTTACCTTATCAGCATTCTTTTCAATGTATGAAAAATCGGGAATTACAAGGTCAATGCCCGGCATATCCTCATCAGGGAAAGCAAGACCACAGTCCACAAGGATAATTTCGTCTTTATACTCAAAAAGTGTTATATTCTTGCCTACCTCGTTAAGTCCGCCGAGAAAAGCAATTTTTACGGGCTTGGGAGGCTCTGCCTTCTTTTCGGGTTTCTGTTTTGCTGCAGTTGTGTTTTTAGTGTGAAGGCTCTGCTTTTTTTTATAGTAAAACGGTTTATTTAACTTTTTTGATTTCTGATTATTCTGCTGCTTTTTATTCTTACTCTGAATATTTTGCTGACTCTTGTTTGTGTTTTGTTTCTTTTCACTCATTTATAATATAATTCACTCCTTTTCTGTCGGAAAGCAGTATAAAAGCAATCCGACTCAGTATATGTATATACGAATTTGATTTCATAATAATATATAATTACCCATAGTAAAGGTATTATAACATATATAATACTATTTTTTGCTTTCTATGTCAAGAAATATTAACATATAAAAAGTGCAGAACGTAACACATTTTACGTCTGCACTTTAATTTATTTGTCATAAAGCTCTCCCTTGAGAGAAATTGAATGGTCCGAGGAATCTTTAAACAAATACTCACCTAAATCCAGTCGTGAGATTATATGTCCCGACGTTCTTTTTGATACTGACGGCGGTGTCGTATAGTTTTCACCGTACCATCTCGAAAGATAGCTTTTACTGTCCTTTATTCCGGGAAAACCGAGATTTTCAAATTTTACGTTTTCACTTCCTACAGCCCACTCCATAGGAAAGGCACCCTTTTTAATATAAAGACCTGTTCCGTCAAGGAGAAATCTGCTTTTTTTGCTTCTTTCAAAAAATCTGAGAATCTTTTCAAATAATGAGTGGTAGAATCCGAAAGGCAACATACAGACAAGTGGCAGAATAAGTGCCGAAACAAAAGCAAATTTACC
This sequence comes from Acutalibacteraceae bacterium, assembly GCA_045121655.1. Taxonomy (GTDB): domain Bacteria; phylum Bacillota; class Clostridia; order Oscillospirales; family Acutalibacteraceae; genus UBA6857. The sequence continues at coordinate 11,277 of JBGVGM010000093.1, forward strand.
TTTTACGGGCTCTTTTGTCCATCTTATATGAATGAATCTTCTGAGCATCACTATCAAAAAGACGTGAATTCTTTGAAGAATCTTTGAATTAGCTGTTTTATCAAAAACAAACACGTCAAGAAAGACACCGTTTTCCATATCGTCATATTTGTTAGAATGCTCGGAACTGAAATAGGTACCCTTCAGTCTAATTTTATCGTATATATAATGGGTTGATTTTTCATCACGGTAGGACTGATAAGCAAATTCATCACTTAATTCCTCGGGGCAAATCTTGCGGAATTTCTCAAAATCCTTTCTCAGCATACAGATATCAACGTCATCATCCCACGGAATAAAGCCCTCGTTTCTTACTGCACCGAGCAGCGAACCACCTACAAGATAATAGTTTATCTTATGCTTTTTGCAGATTCTGTCGACCTCCGAAAGAAGAGTGAGCTCTCTTTCTCTGATTCTGTCGATTTTTCCGTCGTAACTTTCCTTAACGTATCTT
>JBGVGM010000094.1:0-5367 GCA_045121655.1 Acutalibacteraceae bacterium
ACTGCTCAATGTATCCACAGATGCTCTTGAGCGTTTCGTTGAAAACACAAACCTTTATAAATGTAATGCAAAGAGATTCAAAGGTATCGTTGACAGTGTTGAAGCAAAGAACGTTCCTGCTGAGGTAATCGGTGAAACAGTTTACACGGCTTTAACCGATAAGACTCCAAAGTACGTTTATAACGTAAACCGAAATCCGCTTTTGAAAATTCTCAACACTCTGCCCGACAGAATGCAGGTTTCAATAATCGGACTTATTCTCAAAAACTGAAAAAGAAAAGGCTTCGGAAAAGGCGACACCCAATCCGAAGCCTTAAGTTTTAAAAATAAAAATTAAAAACACCCGGAGTTGACCGAGTGCTTTTAAAAGGAGAAAATATGAAGAAAACATTATAGTGGAGAAATCTTTGTTAGGTTAACCGAGGTTTGTCTCTCTCGATTACGGGTATATAATACTACAAGTTTTTTTAAAATGCAATAGTTTTTTACGAAAAAAATCACATTCTCTCTTTTAGTTAAAATGGCAGAATTAACTTATATATTTTTGTGGAAAATGCACAAACAAAAAGAGGTTTTATATACCTTGTGAGGAAAGAAAATAGGACTGCCTTGTGAGCAGTCCTGAAATCTGTCAGTATAAATTATGCTGCAGCTTCGTCATCTTTCTGGTTGAGACCTAATGCGGCCATAACTTCAGCAGCAAAAGTTTCAAAGTAGCCCAGAATAGCCTTGATTGCATCAAAAACCTTCTGTAATGCTTCCATTTTATTTACCTCCTTGATGCTAAACGCATAATCTTTAGCTAAATAGTACCAAAATCAGACTCTTTTGTCAATGAATATGTACAAATTTTTTAAAAAATTAACACATATACAAAAAAGTATGGTAAAATGTTACTTAAATAAAGGAGGATTCTTAACTATGATTCTTATTAAAATTATATCGGCTGTTGTTGCGTTTATAATGCTTATGCTGCCCTTTGGTAATAACAGTACCGAAAAGAAATGCGAAAGCAAGTTTAACGGCACTTTCATTCAGTCATGGATGAGCAGCAGCTGGGACGACGAAAGATGGGAAAAAGAAGTATACAATATGAAAGAGGCAGGCATAGAATACCTTATTCTTCAGTGCCTTGCAGACAAAGGCTCAGAAAGTGCAGGCGGAACATGGAATGTTTATTATGACAGTGATGTTGAAGCTCTGAAAGACGGAGTTTTTGGCGGAGACTGCCTTGAAATTGCACTTGAGCACTGCGAAAAGGAAGGCATAAAGGTTTTCGTGGGACTTAATATGTATGACGATTTCTGGAATGAAGGCTCACTTTCAAAGCAGTACGGCGAGGTTTGCTCTGTTGCCGCTGAGATGGTGGAGGATATATATAATAAGTATGGCGAAAAGTATAAAGACAGCCTTTACGGTTGGTACTTCACTCCCGAAATCAGCAACGGACTTATCCGTCAGATAAACATCAGAGGAACTGCAGACGGCATAAATACAATTATCGACAGCATAAACAAAACAGATGAAACAAAGCCCCTTCTTATGAGCCCGTTTTATTCTGAATATCTTTCAGCAGGCCCTATGCTGACTCTCGCAAATTATGTGCGTCTTATCAATATGATTAATTTCAGAGACGGTGACATTTTTGCTCCCCAGGATGCAGTAGGTGCAAAATGGGTGAGAGAAAAGAATCTTGAAATGACATGGAAGATTTACAAAACAGCAGTTGATTCAAGCAAGGTTGACCTTAAGCTGTGGGCAAACTGCGAAAACTTTTCCTCAGCTGTTGCTGATGCGGCTCTCAGCGGAATTATAAATCCGCCCAAAACGGAAAATACCGTTCACGTTACGGAAACTCTTGACAGATTCGTGTGGCAGATGGATGTTGCATCAAAGTATGTGGAGAACATTATCACCTTTTCCTATAACCACTACTACAGCCCCGATGCAGTAAACCCCGCTTTTATCAACACATATCTGGATTACCTCAATAACGGCTATGTTCTTGAAAGTGAAGCTCCGAAGGCTCCGTCGGATATGTCAAAGCAGCAGACCGAAAACGGTGTAAAGCTTATATGGAACGAAGCAGAAGATAACTTCGGAATTGCGTATTACAGACTTGAAAAGGACGGAAAGTTCCTTGCGAGAATAGATATGTACTACGGTACGGAAGAAACCACCTATACTGATACTGACGGCAGCGCGGAAAGTGAATACACAATTGAAGCCTTTGATGCAGCTGGAAATTCCTCAGGAAAAGTTACTGTATAATATAGTATAAAATCAGTTTGTGGGAGTAAAATAAAAAAAGTTAAGAAATAATTCAAGAAAAATCTGATTTTTCTCTTTACAACCGGGAACTCTTGTGATATAATATTTCAGCATTGTGCCGGTTACTCGGTCTGCGGGTCTTTGCCCAACGGGCTTTTTCACCTGCCGCAAACTGGGGGCTTGGCGAATGACTATTATTTATGAGGTGAAAAACCATGATGACAAAAGAACAGAAAACCGCAATTATCAAGGAATACGCTGCTCACGAAGGCGACACAGGTTCACCTGAAGTACAGATCGCTCTCCTTACTTTCAGAATCAACAGCCTTACAGAACACCTTAAGGCTAACAAGAAGGACCACCACTCACGCAGAGGTCTTCTTATGATGGTAGGTCAGAGAAGAAATCTCCTTGCATATCTTCAGAAGAACGATATCGAAAGATACCGTAGCATCATCGCTAGACTTGGTATCCGTAAGTAATTGCACTCTTTCGGCAGACATGAATTTATCGTGTCTGCCTTTTTTCCGTTAATACTCCGCAAAAAAAGCGGAGAAAAATCGTAAATTTAACGAGGCTGAACGTTTTGTTTAGCACTAAATTGAGCACTTTCTGAGTGTTGAATTTATTGCTAAACCGTGCCTCGTTGGAGATAAAATTTAAATTTAGAAAAGCGAGGTAAAAATTATGTTTCCTGAATTCAGAAAATTTGAAACTACTCTTGCAGGCAGACCTCTCGTAGTTGAAACAGGTAAAATGGCAGGTCTTGCAGGCGGTTCATGTCTTATCAGATATGGCGAAACAGAAGTTCTTTGTACAGCTACAATGGCTGCAAAGCCCAGAGAAGGCGTTGATTTCTTCCCTCTTTCAGTTGACTTTGAAGAAAAGCTCTACTCAGTAGGCCGTATTCCCGGCTCATTCCAGAGAAGAGAAGGCAAGGCAAGTGAAAAGGCTACTCTTTCATCAAGAGTTATCGACAGACCTATCCGTCCTCTTTTCCCAAAGGATATGAGAAACGACGTTGGTGTTGTTGCAACTGTTATGTCAGTTGACCAGGATTGCCTTCCCGAAATCACAGCTATGATCGGTGTTTCAGTTGCAATTTCAATTTCAGAGATTCCCTGGGACGGCCCCATCAGCGGTGTTTCAGTAGGTCTTGTTGACGGCAAGTTCGTTATCAACCCCACAGAAGCTGAAAGAGCAAAGAGTGAAATGGCTGTTACAGTTGCTTCAACAGCAGATCTTGTTGCTATGATTGAAGCAGGTGCAAACGAAATCGACAACGAAACAATGTTCGACGGTATCATGTACGCTCACAAGGTTAACCAGGAAATCGTTGAATTCATAAGAGGCATTCAGAAGGAAATCGGAAAGGAAAAGATTCCCTTCGAATCACAGGATCCCGCTCCCGAAATGTTCGAAGCAATCAAGGAATTCGCAATTGAAGACGTTAAGTTTGCTCTCGACACAGACGACAAGAGAATCCGTGACGAAAGACTCAAGCCCGTATACGAAAAGGTACACGAAAGATTCGACGAGGAATATGCTGAAGAAATCGGCAAGATTGACGAATGTCTTTACAAGCTTCAGAAGTTCGTTGTAAGACGCTGGCTTCTTGACGAAAACAAGAGAGTTGACGGCAGAGGTATCAACGATATGCGTCCTCTTGATGCTCAGGTTGACCTTCTTTCAAGAGTACACGGTTCAGGTATGTTTACAAGAGGCCAGACTCAGGTTCTTACAGTAACCACTCTCGGCCCCGTAAGTGATGCTCAGCTTCTCGACGGTCTTGACAACGAAGAGAGCAAGAGATATATGCACCACTACAACTTCCCCTCATACTCAGTTGGCGAAACAAAGCCCTCAAGAGGTCCCGGCAGAAGAGAAATCGGCCACGGTGCACTTGCTGAAAGAGCTCTTGTTCCCGTAATTCCCTCAGTTGAGGAGTTCCCCTATGCTATCAGACTCGTTTCAGAAGTTCTTTCTTCAAACGGTTCAACATCACAGGCTTCAATCTGCGGTTCAACCCTTTCACTTATGGCTGCAGGTGTACCCATCAAGGCTCCCGTTGCAGGTATCTCATGCGGTCTTGTAACTGAAGGCGACCGTTTCATGACAATGGTTGACATTCAGGGTCTTGAAGACTTCTTCGGCGATATGGACTTCAAGGTAGCAGGTACAAAGAAGGGTATCACAGCTATTCAGATGGACCTTAAGATTCACGGTCTTACTCCCGAAATCATTAAGGAAGCTTTTGAAAAGACTTATGATGCAAGAATCAAGATTCTTGACGAAGTAATGCTTCCCTGCATTGCAGAGCCCAGAGCAGAGCTTTCAAAGTATGCTCCCAAGATGCTCACAACAAAGATTGATCCCGAAAAGATCGGTGACGTTATCGGTAAGCAGGGTAAGGTTATCCAGAAGATCTGCGCTGAATGTGACTGTAAGGTTGATGTAAGCGAAGACGGCTCAGTATTCGTTTCAGCTATTGATATCGACAATGCAAGACGTGCTATCACAATTATTGAAACAATCGCTAACGACCCCGAGGTTGGCTCAATCTTCCGCGGTATCGTTACACGCCTTATGAGCTTCGGTGCATTCGTTGAAATCGCTCCCGGTAAGGAAGGTCTTGTTCACATCAGCAAGCTGGACGTTAAGAGAACAGAAAAAGTTGAAGACTGTGTAAATGTTGGTGACGAAGTAATCGTTAAGGTTCTTGAAATCGACGATCAGGGCAGAATCAACCTTTCAAGAAGAGATGCTCTCATCGAAATCGAAGGTCTTGTTCCCGAAGATAACGGTGAAGAAGACAGACCCAGAAAACCCAGAAGAGACAACAACAGAAGAAGATAAACCATAAAATTTGAACCGCCGAAAAACCTCGGCGGTTTGAAATATTTTTGTAAGGCGGTAAAAAATGAACAATTCAAAAAAGATAATGAAGCTTACTGTAAACGCTGCTTTTATTGCAATTATTGCGGTAATGAGCTTTACACCTATCGGCTATCTCAGAATCGGCACTGCAATTGAGGCCTCACTTCTTGCAATTCCCGTAGCTTTCGGTGGTGCTATTATGGGCGTTACCTCAGGTGC
>JBGVGM010000095.1:0-5724 GCA_045121655.1 Acutalibacteraceae bacterium
GCTTTGCCCTCTCCGTCACTTCGTGACACCTCTCCCAAAGGGAGAGGCAAGTGTTCTGCTCTGTATATTTGAACATCTATTCTTGGCTCCCCTTTTAAGGGGAGCTGGCAGACCGAAGGTCTGACTGAGGGGTCATTTTGCATTTTGCATTTTGCATTTTGCATTTAAAGGTTGAGGCTTGTTGTTTCGGACCGTCGGGGACGCCGGTCCCTACGGGTATCACTTCCCGTTTCGTCAGCAATTTTGCATTTTGCATTTTGCATTTTGCATTCATTACAAGTGCAGCACTCTCGACTTGATTTCCTTGGTCTTGCCTACATTCCAGAAGTTTTCGCCAAGGTAACCACAGGTTCTTCTGGTAACGTTCATCTTTCTTTGGTCCTTGTTTCCGCAGGAGGGGCATTCCCACTCCAGATCGTCGTTGATTTTGATTTCACCGTCATATCCGCATTCGTGACAGTAGTCGCTCTTTGTGTTGAATTCGGCGTACTGAATGTTATCGTAAATGAACTTTACAAGCTCCTCAAGTGCTTCAAGGTTGTGTCTCATATTGGGAATTTCAACGTAGGAGATTGCACCGCCTGAGGAAATTACCTGGAACTGACTTTCAAAGGTGAACTTTGAAAAGGCGTCAATATCCTCACGGACGTCAACATGGTATGAGTTGGTGTAATAGCCCTTGTCGGTCACATCCTCAATTGTGCCGAAGCGCTCCTTGTCAATACGGGCAAAACGGTAGCAGAGTGATTCTGCAGGTGTGCCGTAAAGGCCGAAGCCAAGACCTGTTTCCTTCTTCCACTGTTCACAGTGACTGCGAAGTGTTTTCATAACCTTAAGGGCAAATTCCGTTCCTTCAGGCTCTGTGTGGCTTACACCCTTAACAAGCTTTGTAGCTTCATAAAGACCGATATAGCCCAGAGAGATTGTTGAGTAGCCATTGTGAAGGAACTTTTCAATTGTTTCACCGTGCCCCAGTCTTGCAATTGCACCGTATCTCCAGTGAACGGGGCTTGTGTCGGAAATTACGTTGTGAAGTGCATGGTGTCTGCACATAAGCGCTTCATAGCAGAGCTCAAGTCTTTCTTCAAGAAGAGCCCAGAACTTTTCCTCGTCACCCTTTGAAAGAATACCAATCTGAGGAAGGTTGAGGGAAACAACTCCCTGATTGAAGCGACCCTCAAACTTGTAGTTGCCATCTTCGTCCTTCCAGGGTGAAAGGAAGGAACGGCAGCCCATAGGTGAAAACACATTACCCTCATAATTTTCACGCATTTTCTTAGCTGAAATATAGTCGGGATAAAGGCGCTTGGCTGAGCATTTGACGGCAAGCTTTGTAATGTAATCGTACTTTCCGCCCTTAAGGCAGTTGTGTTCATCAAGGACATAAACAAGCTTGGGGAAAGCGGGAGTTACATAAACACCCTTTTCGTTTTTGATACCCTCGTATCTCTGACGGAGAATTTCCTCAATAATCATTGCGTTTTCTTCGATGTATTCATCGTCCTTTTTGAGGTTGAGGAAAATTGTTACGAAGGGTGACTGACCGTTGGTGGTCATAAGTGTATTAATCTGATACTGAATTGTCTGCACACCTGAACGAAGCTCATCACCCAGACGGTGCTCAACAACAGCCTTGATCTGCTCTTCGGTAAGCTCACCGCCTAATTTTTCAGTAATCTGCTTTGTGAACTTGTCACGGCTTTTTCTCAGGTACTTACCAAGGTGGCTGATGTCAACGGACTGTCCTCCGTACTGACTTGAAGCAACCGAAGCGATAATCTGTGTCATAACATTACAGGCAACCTGAAAGCTCTTGGGGCTTTCAATAAGCTTGCCGTTCATAACGGTGCCGTTATCAAGCATATCACCGATATTGATAAGGCAGCAGTTGAAAATGGGCTGAAGGAAGTAGTCTGCATCGTGAAAATGGATTGCACCCTCATCGTGTGCCTTTGAAATATGTTCGGGAAGAAGAACACGTCTTGTAAGGTCCTTGCTGACCTCACCGGCAATAAGGTCACGCTGAGTTGCTGCCATTACTGCGTCCTTGTTTGAGTTTTCTTCCATTACGTCCTTGTTTGAGTTTTTGATAAGGCTGAGAATGGAATCGTCTGTTGTGTTTGCCTTTCTTACAAGGGCTCTGTTGTAACGGTAAATGATATATGTTTTTGCAAGAGCATACTTCTGAAGCTCCATAAGCTTACATTCAACCATATCCTGAATGTCTTCCACGAGGATTCTCTGTTTCTTTTTCTCGGTTATAAAGTCGGCAATTTCTTCAATCTGAGAAGAAGTGATTCTTTCGTTTTCCTCTACGGCATCGTTTGCTTTCTGAAGAGCAATTACGATTTTACTGCGGTCAAAATCCACAATTGTGCCGTCTCTTTTAATTACTGTCATAAATATTATCCTCCTTTTTGTGAAATAGTGAAGCCCTATTATGATACAATATATCTTGTGGTTTGTCAATGAAGTATAACAAGATTTTGTGATTTCGTATATGTGCACAAAAATAATAATTAAAAGCAAAATAATATTAGTACAAGAAAAAATTCTGCCGTAAAGCAGAACTTCTTTCTTTATGAATTTTGCGTTATTTGAAACTCAGGCAGACACTTCGGCAGTTGAAATAGCAACCAGCAAGAAACATTCAGTTAATCCTCCGAAAAATCATTCTTTGATTTATGAGTTACCAAAGGCATCTCATCAGTAATAAATTCAACAACATAGTCCTCTGCATTAATATAAAAATGATATAATTCTTTCTCTTTCCAATCGCGACAACTAGTTTTTTTAAACCACTCCAAATATTCACTTTCATGAGTGTAGCAAATATCCGTCTTAGAGAACACCATGCTTATATCATTCTTATCTATATATTTATCATTATATGAAAGTTCATAAGGTTCTCTTATCAATCTATAGGAATGTACTGAGCCATTTATTACAACGCAGTAAACATCATCATCTTTCAAATCTGTAGAAAAAATAAAAATCTGTTTGTTTTTTATAAGTTTTACATTTTCAAAAAATAATCTATCCTTTATTTTCGCTTCATTAAATATGTTCCACATAACTTATCCTCCATTAAAATCCATAACATAGAACATAGTTTTTAAAATCTACTTTTATCAACACAATTAATAGTCTTTTGCGTATTTTATTCAACAATATAAACCTTTACTCCGTGGGGTGCAACAGTTGCCTTAAGTGTGCTTACATTCTCAGCCGTTTCAGCTTCCCACACATCGTAAACCTTGTAGCTTTCCTTCTTCGGAAGGTTGAGAATTCCCTCGTTTGCAAAGCTTTTGAGATTGAGTGCTTTCTCTGCTTCTTTGGTACCCTTATTGAAAACGCAAAGAGCCATTTTTGAGCCTTCAAGTGGCTTTACAAGCACATCAACAATGCCCGTTCTGACTCTCTTGCACTGAACGCCCAGCTTATCCTGGTTAATGCCAATCATAGCCTTGTTGGTGAGAATCTGATAAACCTTGTTTTCTCTGTCAACCGTGCCGTCTTCCTTGATGAATTCACGGATATCGTTACCGAGAATAAGGGGTGCGTTCATCATACACCAGAGGCTGAAGTGGCTCTTGTTTTCCTCGTGGGTAAGGTCACCGTTGCCTACCTCAAGCATATCAGGGTCGTTCCAGCCACCCTTTGCAGAATACTTCTGAAGCCTTACTGTGGCTTCATATATACCTAAAACAGAAACCCATATCGGCTTGATATCGGGTGTTGTTCTCCAGAGGTTACCCGCCTGTCTGCCCCATTTCCAGGGCTGATTAAGACCCCATTCGCAAATTGAAAATACAATAGGCTTTTCCTCTGTGCCCTTTTCTTCAGCATACTTCTTTGTTGCTCTTTTAAGCTCTCTGCCCATGAGCTTATACTGAATTGCAGCACTGTCCATTTTTGAACCTACGGGATTACTGAAGGTAAGCTCATTTTCGCCTTCAATGAGCTTTACTGTTGTCTGTACCTTGCCCTCAGGAGTCCAGCTTTTTGTGCCCGGTGCATACAAATGATACTCGTTACCACCTGTTTGGACCATAACGAACTTTTCTCTTCTGCCGTCTTTTCTGATGTGAAGAGTCAGCACAAAATCGCCCTCATAAGGAGCATTAACCCTGATACTGACCGAGCCGTTACGGCTGTCAAGGCCTGTAACGTATGCACTTGAAAAAACCTCTTCGTCAGGCACAATTCTTGCTCTGCCCTTAAGCTCAAAGTCTGAGGGTGAAAAGGTTGCAATTTCCTCGCCTGTTTTGCCGTCTGCAACTGAAATGCCGAAAATCTTCGGTGCAATTTCAGGAATCTTCACGTTATGGCAGAAGTCGTATTTAAAATACTCAATTCCCCACTCAGCAAAGGTTTCGGCATCAATTCTTTCGTGACGCAGTGAAGCAGGATAGTCCTCACAGGTGAGAGTGCCGTTTGAGGAATAAATACCAAGCTTCAGCCCTCTTTCGTTCATGTACTCTGAAAGGCTCTTTATGCCGCTTTTAAAGTTAAGCTTATCCCACTGAAGTCTGCCCTTTTCGTCTCTTTCAGAAGCCTGCCAGCAGTCGTCAATGTTCACATAGACATAGCCTGCATCCTTAAGACCGCTTTTATCCATGGCATCGCCGATGCTTTTGATTATATCCTCATTGATTCTGTGTCTGAAAAGGTTCCAGCTTGACCAGCCCATAGGAGGTGTAAGAGCTACGCCGTTATTGTAAGCGTAGTCGCTGCCCTCGTTGAGACGAGCCTTGTTGATAAGCTTTTTTGCCTCGCATAAGGGGCAGTAGTCCTTGTCTGTTGCAGCTTTTGCCGCTACAGATGCTGCAGTTGCCGTAAGGGCTGCAGCAGTTGAAATTGCAGTTTTTTTCATAAAGTTCATATATATTCTCCTTTTTATTTAGTGTGGAGTGTGAAGAGTGGAGTGTGAAGAGTGTGGAGTGTGAAGAGTGGAGTGTGGAGTTGTGGTCGCAACTTTATTTTCTGCAAACGGGTAGTAACAGTCTGCGGAATTTGTTTTAGATAAGGTGGGAAATGAGTTGATTTTACACAAATGCAAAATGCAAAATGCAAAATGCAAAATTGTGGTCGCAGGTTTACTCTTCTGCAAACGGATAGCTATAGTCTGCAGAATTTATCAGTGATAAAATGGGGTATGAGTTGATTTTATCCACCTTTACATATCTGAATGAGATAAACTTTACCCGCCGAATTTATCTTTCTGCTTTTGGTGGAATGAATATTGAGGTTACGCAGTTCTTGTAAACGGATACAATCGGACCGAAGGGACCCTTTATTCTGCATTTTGCATTTTGCATTTTGCATTTAAAAGTTTCCCGTTTCGTCAGTTATTTTGCATTTTGCATTCTGCATTTTGCATTTAAATAAGTTGAACGCTTTTCATAATGAAGATTGTTGCAAACATTGTGAACATTGAAAACACGCTTGTCCACACAACAAGCTGACCTGCCAATTGTTCATCACCGCCGATTTCACCTACCATAACGGCACTTGAAACGGCAATAGGACTTGCAAAAAGGGATATAAGTGCAGGGTACTCCACAGCTGTAAGACTGAGAAGATTTGTATTCTCTGAAAGGAGAATTCCCGTACCGATACCAAGGGCAGGTGCAACAATAAGACGCATAGCAGTGCCGAAGGTGATTTCACCTAAAAGTGAGGAAACCCTCGAAAAGTCAAATCTTGCACCAAGCACTAAAA
>JBGVGM010000096.1:0-2631 GCA_045121655.1 Acutalibacteraceae bacterium
TGGCAAATATGAGTATAGTGGTAAAATCCACTCATCCGTACAGTTTGATTATTTTCCGTATCCCGTATCAGACAAAGCAAAATTTACTAACGAGATTTTCTTTGAAATCGCACCGGAGGCTGAGGAGTGGGAATTGATGCGAGAACTGTCATATTTGGATGTGGATGCAGATGTACTTTATCGCCCCTTTGAAACTCTTTCAAACGGTGAACAAACAAAGGTGCTGTTGGCAGCGTTATTTTGCAACGAGGGACACTTTCTTTTAATTGATGAGCCTACCAATCATTTGGATGTAAAAGCCCGTGAGATGGTGGCTGCATATTTAAAAAGAAAAAGGGGATTTATACTCGTATCCCACGACCGTTATTTCTTGGATGGATGTGTTGACCATATTTTGTCGCTGAACAGAGCAAGTATTGAGGTACAAAGCGGAAACTTTTCCTCTTGGATGACAAACTTTGAACGGCAACAGGAATTTGAATTGGCACAAAATGAACGATTACAAAAGGACATCAGCCGATTACAGCAAGCAGCAAAACGTTCTGCGGGTTGGTCAGACCGTGTAGAAGCATCTAAAATTGGTGCGGCTGACAAGGGATATGTCGGTCATAAAGCGGCAAAAATGATGAAGCGTTCTAAGACAATCGAAGCAAGACAGCAACAGGCAATCGAGCAGAAATCGGGACTTTTGAAAAATATTGAAATTGCCGAAAACTTGAAACTTACACCTTTGAGGTATCATGCTGATAAACTTGTTTCCTTTTCTGATGTTACAGTATGCTATGACGGAATATCCGTGTGCGAGCCTGTTTCGTTTACGATACGTCAAGGAGAACGCATTGTGCTTGACGGGAAAAATGGGAGTGGCAAAAGCAGTTTGCTGAAACTCTTGATTGGTGAGTCAATAGAGCATACGGGTACAATACAACTTGCTTCGGGACTTATCATTTCCTATGTACCGCAGGATACCTCTCATTTACAAGGTAGCTTGTCGGATTTCGCTGAAGAAAATCATATAGATGAAAGTCTGTTTAAGGTCATTTTACGAAAAATGGATTTAGACAGAATACAGTTTGAGAAAGATATTCGTGACTTTTCGGGCGGACAGAAGAAAAAAGTGCTGATTGCAAAAAGTCTCTGCGAGCAGGCACACTTGTATGTATGGGATGAGCCTCTTAACTTTATTGATGTGTATTCTCGTATGCAAATCGAGCAGCTTATTACTGAATTTGCTCCAACGATGATTTTTGTTGAACACGATAGTGCTTTTAGAGATACTGTTGCAACAAAGATAGTGCAAATATAAGTACTTCGTGAAATTACAATATGTCGAACAGATAAAGAACAGAGATTGACGTCTCTGTTCTTTTTTGTTATGCAGAAAAAACTAAATAATAAATTCACCTTTCATACTTATATTGCTTGGCAACTATATTTATTATCTCCAAAAGTCCACGGAGAGCAGAAAGGGTTTTTATTATGGCTAATGTAGCACAAATAATTACTGAAAACATATTAAATAAGATGAAGGAAGCAGAAGAACAAGGAAAGACTTTCAGGTGGGTTAAACCGTTCGCACTTGGCGCTCCCGACAAGGCATACAGTTATAACACAATGGAAGCATACCGAGGTATCAACCGTATTTTGCTTGATAACAACGAATACCTAACCTTTAATATGGTTAAGGCCTTAAACGAAAAGAAGGACGCTCCACAATACCAAATCAGGAAAGGCGCAAGGGGTAATATCGTTTGCTATTACAACACCAAGACCGTTCTTGATGAAGAAACAGGCGAGCCAATGTTAGACAAGGACGGCAACGAAATCAAAAAAGGTTTTTTGAAATACTACCACGTTTACAGTAGAGAAGATGTTGTGCAGCGTGACAATGGAGAGAATCTACCTTCAAAATTCCATTTTGAACACTTTACCCACGAAGAAGCAACAGAACAAACAAGACTTGCCCTTGATAAAGCACACAGGCTTTTTAATTACTATTGTAAAAAATACGGTATTGAGGTTCAAATCGTTAAGGACGGAACACAGGCTTACTTTTCGCACGATATGAAGATTAGAATTAGTGATATACATAATTTTACCTCGGTTTTTGAGTATATTAACTGTTTGTTTCACGAAGCAATACACAGCACGGGAATGATACTTGGTCGCTTCAATGATAGTGCTGTTGTTGATTTAGAAACAGCACATAAGGAATATAGTAAAGAAGAACTTATTGCTCAACTCGGTGCTGAAATTTTGTGTGCAGAGTTGCATGTACCCGATGACAGCAACACTCCTGATAACGCCGTTGCCTATATTCAGGGGTGGGCGTCATACCTTAAAGACAAACCTAACGAAATAATTTCAGCAAGTGCCAAAGCAGAGAAGGCTTGCGACCTTATTTTAGAGTGTTTAAGGGAAATGGAACTTGAAGAACAGAAGAACAAAGAAAGTGAGGAAATAAGATGAACGAACAGAAAGGAAATGTTGAATTTATAGAGATTTTGAAGGAACGAAGAAGCAAAGGTTTATTATCACAGCTTGCAGATAAGGTTACACCGATAAAACCAACCGTTTTAACCGAAGAAACCGAAGATTACGAAACACTAATTGAAGATATTTTTGCAGATT
>JBGVGM010000097.1:0-8665 GCA_045121655.1 Acutalibacteraceae bacterium
TCAGCGCCGATTTCCTTGATATCAGCGTTCTTTGTGCCAACGATTGTGAGCTCTGCTTCTTTAGCTGCATCTTCAACTGCTTTGGGGAAGCAAAGGTCAAGTGCGTCTTCATAGAGCCAGCCCTTACCGTAGAAGTTTTCAGCCATCCTGCGTGTTACCTTGCCCTTACGGAAACCGGGAAGCTGAATTCTGTTCTTCTGCTTAGCGAAAACCTTGTTCTGTGCAGCGTCGAACTCTTCAGCTGAGATTTCGATTTCAAGAGCGTAAACATTTGTTTCAACGTTGTTTGATGATTTTAAAGCCATTTTTGTACTCCTATCCTTGGGTATGCACAAAATCGATTTAACCGAGGATACCCAATATACATTTTAACCAATAGATTATATCATTATTTGAACAATATTTCCATACTTTTTTTAAATTTTTTCAATTAATTTCGGACAAAAACCAAGAAAATCTGCGCTTACAAGGTCTAATTTAACAGATTCGACACATTCAGGCACATAATTTCTTGCAACCTCACCGTGAAGATGGCCGAAATAGCAGCGCTTAATATTATATTCCGTAAGCACCGAGAATATCTCTTCACACTTCTGTGACGCCATAACGGGCGGATAATGGAGAAAAGATATTATCTCCCCTTCCATTTCCTTGCCGCATTCTATTGAGCGTCTGAGCCTTTCGGCTTCACGGAGAATAACCTTTTTGTCGGCACCCGTCTGTGCATCGTAAAACCAGCCTCTGCTGCCGGTAATCACATAATCTCCTACCTTAAAGGCGTTGTTGTGGAGAATTACGATTGAGTCAAAGCCGTTATCGAGAAGGAAGTTATCCATCTTTCTTTTGGTTGTCCACCAATAGTCATGATTGCCCTTCATAATGATTTTCTTTCCGGGAAGTGAGTGAAGAAATGCAAAGTCCTCTCTTGCACCCTCAAGGCTCATTGCCCAGGAAATGTCACCCGGAACAACAACGGTGTCGTCTTCGCCAACCACAGCTTTCCAGTTTTTCTCTATACGGCTGACATAGTCACTCCAGCCGCCGAATATATCCATAGGCTTATCAGTACCAAAAGACAGATGAGTATCACCCAAAGCAAAAATTGACAAAGTTACACCACCTTTCGGGTAAAGTTAAAATATAACCCCTCTGTCACTTCGTGACATCTCCCCTTTCAGGGGCGACAAAGTCATAACCAAGATTGTTACATATCAGTTCAATTCCCGACAGACGTGATAATCTGTCTGTCGGGATAGTTTGTTTGGTATTTGAACAGCATACAGAACGCAGAATAGCTTTTGCCTTAACCGCACACTTTCGGTGCGATATTTTGCATTTTGCATTCTGCATTTTGCATTTATCAGATGCCCAGCATCTGATAAACTGTGTCGATCATATTTTCCTTTTCGCAGCAGGAAGTGAAACGGGGTGATTTGCCCTTGAGTGTAGCAAGCTGTTCGGGGCAGGGTTCACCTGTGATTTCCTTCAGAAGGTCTACCTGACTGAATTCGTCAACACCGTCAAGATTCTTGTCGCAAACTGCACTGAGAACTGCTGCTGAGAACTTATAGGGGTTAGCTGTTGAAGCGATAACTGTGGGGGTCTTATCCCCTGTTCTTTCGGTGTAATCTCTGTAAACCTTAACCGCAACTGCAGTGTGAGTATCAAGAAGATAACCGTTCTTATATGTCTTACCGATTGTGTCCTTTGTTTCCTCGTCGTCGCAGCAGCCTGCATCAAAGAGTGAAAGGACCTTTTTCTTTACATCGGCAGTAACCTCGTACTTGCCATCATCTGAAAGCTCAGCCATCCACTTTGCAATTGTTTCGTCGTTTTCGTCAGCAAGGTGGAAAAGAAGTCTTTCAAGGTTTGAGGAAATAAGAATATCCATTGAGGGTGAGGTTGTTGTGAAGAACTTTCTGTTTCTGTCGTAAATACCTGTTTTAAGGAAGTCGGTAAGTACGTTGTTTGCGTTTGAAGCACAGATAAGCTTACCAACGGGTACACCCATTTTCTTTGCGTAGTAAGCAGCGAGAATGTTACCGAAGTTACCTGTGGGTACAACAACATTCATTTCGTCGCCGTTCTTGATTTCACCGTTGTCAATCATATCGCAGTAAGCACTGATATAGTACACAATCTGAGGTACAAGGCGGCCCCAGTTGATTGAGTTGGCTGAGGAGAACATCATCCCGTTTTCGTCAAGTTTCTTTGCAACTTCCTTATCGGTGAAAATCTTCTTTACACCGCTCTGAGCATCGTCAAAGTTACCCTTGATAGCTGAAACGGCAACGTTTTCACCTGCCTGAGTTGTCATCTGAAGCTTCTGCATGGGACTTACACCGTCTTCGGGATAGAATACCATAATCTTTGTGCCGGGTACGTCCTTGAAGCCTTCAAGAGCAGCCTTACCTGTATCGCCTGAGGTAGCAACAAGAATTACGATAGTCTTATCTGCAACGGTTTTCTTAGCGGAAACTGTAAGAAGATAAGGGAGAAGCTGAAGCGCCATATCCTTGAATGCGCAAGTAGGGCCTCTCCACAATTCGAGAATGTTCTCGCCCTCCTTGATTTTCTTTACGGGTGCAACCTTACTGCTGCTGAATTTACCTTCAGCATAAGCACCGCTTACACACATATCAATTTCCTCTGCAGTGAAGTCTGTAAGGTAAAGTGAGAGCACCTTTTTAGCTCTTTCTATATAGCTGAGAGGTACAAGGCTGTCAATGAAGCTTTTATCAATCTGAGGGATTTCTGTGGGAACAAAAAGTCCGCCGTCCTTTGAAATACCCTGAGCAATTGCATAGGCTGACTCTACCTTTACGCTCTTATCTCTTGTACTTGTATAAAGCATTTTAAGTCCTCCGTTTTAAGCCTTAACGGCTTTCGTTTTTATGATTTTTCATTCTAACACATTAAAAGAAAAAAGTAAAGTGTTTTAAAATATATCGTATCTGCCTGAGAAATCATCGGCATCAAAAGCTGATTCAATAAGGTTGAATTTATAAATTCTCCCCTCTTTCTGCCACACCTCAAAAACGTCAAAGCGTGAAAACACAGAGACAGGTTCATTTTCCATATACTTCATAGCAGTAAGCATAAGCTTTTTCTGTTTGCTCTTTGTAACTGAGGCAGAGGGAGCTTCGACAGTATTTTCATTTCTGGTTTTCACCTCAACGAACACAATAAGGTTATCCTTTTCTGCAATAAGGTCAACCTCGCCATAGCGGGAGTGATAGTTTCTTTCTCTGATTATATATCCTCTTTTACGGTAGTATTCCTCGCAAAAATCCTCACCGCTTTTTCCAACTAAGCCTTTTTCCATTTCATTCACCGAGAATCTTTTTAAGGAAAGTTCTTCTGTGCTCGTCGCAGATTCCGTGCTCTGCAATTTTTTCATAGTGGAGCTTTGTGCCGTAGCCCTTGTGCTGAGCAAAGGCATATTGGGGATACTTCTTATCCATCTCAAGACAATATCTGTCTCTTGTAACTTTTGCGAGAATTGAGGCAGCCGCAATTGAAACGGACTTTGCATCACCCTTTATCACTGTTCTTTCCTCAATTGAAAGACCCGGTTTGCCGTTTCCGTCAATAAGTGCGGCATCAGGCTTTACGGAAAGGTTTTCAACCGCAGTGCGCATAGCAAGGAAGGTCGCCTGAAGGATATTGATTTCGTCAATGGTTTTCGCATCAATCATTTCTATGCTGTAGGCGATTGCCTTTTCTTTGATAATATCATAAAGAGCATCACGCTTTTTTTCGCTGAGCTTTTTTGAGTCGTTGATTCCCTCAATTTCACAGTCTACAGGGAGAATTACAGCCGCAGCACAGACAGGTCCGCAAAGAGGCCCTCTACCCGCCTCGTCGATTCCGCAAACTACCTTGAAGCCTTCAGCTATTACCTCTTTTTCAATATCAAAATTCATATTTTCACCTCAAAAAAGAGGGCTGTTTCCAAACGGAATCAGCCCTGAGTTAATTTTTTAGGAATTAAAGAATCTTACAGAAGTTGAAGATTGAAGCAGGAAGCTCTTCCTTGTCTGCTGAAATTGTGAAAACAAAATCCTTTTCATTCTTTGATGAAAGCTCATAGATGTTTTCAAGGAATGAAGCAAGCTCGTTATAGTCTCTGCCGCCGATTCTGAGTGTAGCGTCAACAAGAACGTCTGTAATGTCGTGGTTACCTGCACAGATACCTGCGAGGAAACCGTAGAATGCATCGTAGCCCTTTACATCATAGTCGTCAGTAGCGATAAGTCTTGCGCGATAATTAACATCATATGTTAACTTGGTTTCTTTCTCAACGCAAACAACGTTGCCCTTTGAGGTTTCGATTGCCTTGTTTACGCAAGAAATCAAGCTCTTAGTTTTTCCTGAACCTTTGTGACCTAAAATAATAGAAATCATTTTAATTTCCTCCTTTTATTTATTGCTCCGAATAAATTTCGGTTCAATTACAACATTATTATATCACTTATTTAATCTTTGTTCAAGTGCTTCTTTCTCTTTTTCGTATCCGGGTTTGCCTAAAAGTGCAAACATATTGCGCTTATAGCTTTCAACACCGGGCTGGTCAAAGGGATTCACACCTAAAACATAGCCTGAAACAGCACATGCTTTTTCAAAGAAATAAATGAGATAACCGAGTGATTTTTCGTCCATGTTTTCGCTATTGATAATAACAACAGGAACATTTCCGTCTGTATGAGCGAGAACTGTACCCAGATATGCCTTTTCATTTACGAAGGTCATGGGCTTACCTGCAAGGAAGTTAAGTGAGTCGGCATTTTCAGCATCTTCCTTGATGTAAATTTCGTTTTTGGGGTTTGTGAAAGTTATAACGGTTTCAAACATTATTCTCTCGCCTTCCTGGATATACTGCCCGAGAGAATGAAGGTCTGTTGAGAATATTGCTGATGAAGGGAAGAGGCCCTTGCCGTCCTTGCCTTCACTTTCGCCGTAAAGCTGCTTGAGCCATTCGTTCATAAGAGTGAATGCGGGTTCGTAGCTTATGAACATCTCTGTGCTCTTGCCCTTATCGTAAAGAGCGTTTCTGATTGCAACATACTTGTAGCAGTCGTTTTTATTGATATCAGTATCCATAAGAGCTGTTCTTGCCTCAGCAGCACCTGCCATAAGAGCATCGATATCAATGCCTGCTGCAGCTATGGGAAGAAGTCCTACGGCTGTGAGAACAGAATATCTGCCGCCTACATCGTCGGGAACAACAAAGGTTTCGTAGCCTTCCTTATCGGAAAGAGCCTTGAGTGTACCCTTAGCCTTATCGGTTGTGATATAGGTTCTCTTTGCAGCTTCCTCTTTGCCGTATTTATCTTCGAGAAGCTCACGGAAAACTCTGAACGCAATTGCAGGCTCGGTTGTTGTGCCTGACTTTGAAATTACGTTGATTGAAAAATCTTTATTTTTACAAATCTTAAGAATGTCTGAGAGATAAGAGGGAGAAATGCTGTTACCTGCGAAATAAATAGCAGGTGTGCCGTCTCTTAAATCGTTATAATTCTGACCGCCTACAAATTCAATAACGGCTCTTGCACCGAGATATGAACCGCCGATACCGATTACAACGAGTACATCACTGTCATTCTTGATTTTTTCTGCTGCTTTTTTGATTCTTGCAAATTCTTCCTTATCGTAATCAACGGGAAGGTCAATCCAACCTGTGAAATCACTGCCTGCACCGGTCTTATTATGAAGGTCGTTATGTGCCTTTGTGATTTTTTCCTGATAGGAAAGAATTTCTTCATCTGATACAAAAGATGAAACGTACTTGGACTTTAATTTTGCTGACATTTGCTATGCTCCTATAATAATATAGTTTTCTTGTATTTTAATACAAGTGTGCCAATTTGTCAACTGAATTATCAAGATTTTTATAACGATTTTGACAAAACTTTCAAAAATCGAAGGAGCATTACCCCGAAAGTAATCTTTTCGACAGGATTTTTACACCTGAGATTGAACTCGCCTACCGTAGTTCCGTCAACCGTAAGAGTCACTTTGCCCAGAATCTGATTTTCTTCGCAGGGAGCCTCGATATTTTCGGGAAGGGTTATAACTGTTTCTATTTTATCCTTCTGCCCTGCTTCAAGTGTAAGCGGGGTCAATTCTTCAATTACGGGGTCAACGTAAGCATCGGCGCCTTTCAGCACTCTTACAGGCGAAAAAAGTGAGGAATCAATCTCAGGTGTTACGGTTTCAAAAGAGGCAAAGCCCCAGTTGAGCATAGCCTTTGCGCCCTCGAAACGGTCGGTGCTGTTTTCGGCACCCATTACAACTGCAATAAGGTGCAGACCGTCTCTTTTTGCCGAGGCTGAAAGGCAGTGACCTGCTTTTGAGGTTGTACCTGTTTTAAGTCCCGTTGTGCCGTTATAAAATCTTACGAGCTTATTTGTGTTCACAAGCTGAGTTTCACCGCCACGAAGAGAATCCATCCACACTGTTGTGTAGTCAGTTATTTTTTCGTGCTTTAAAAGCTCCCTTGACATCAGAGCAATATCGTATGCCGTTGTCAGGTGGGTTTCGGTGTCATCGTCAAGACCTGAGCAGTTTTCAAAGTTGGTGTTTACCATTCCCAGCTGCTTTGCACGTTCATTCATCATTTTTACAAAGCCTTCCTCACTGCCTGCAATATGTTCACCGAGGGCAGTCACCGCATCGTTTGCACTGCCTATAGCGGTAGCTTTAAGCAGTTCATCAACGGTCATTGTCTCCCCTTCCTTTAGCCAGATCTGAGAGCCGCCTTTACCTGCGGCGTTACTGCTCGTTGTCACAACATCAGTGAGGGAGATTTTTCCGCTGTCCAGAGCCTCCATAAAAAGGAGCATAGGCATAATTTTGGTCACTGAAGCCGGGTAAAGCTTTTCGTTTTCGTTCTTGGAAAACAGCACCTTACCCGTAGAAAAGTCCATCAGTACGGCAGATTTGGCTTTTACTTCCACTGCGCCCTCATTAAGGGCCGATGATGAAAAGCTCAGGGATAAAAGCAGTATGTTCAGTACAAGTATTACTGAAAGGATTTTTTTCATATCTATCACCTCAATGATAAATATGTAAAATAAAATATAATTAAAACAAATGACTTGAATAATAAGCCTTTTTGCTTTATAATTCACATATCAAGTTTTACAAGGTTGGTACAAATGAAAGTTAAATTTTACACCTTAGGCTGTAAGGTAAACCAATATGAAAGTCAGGCTATGAGTGAAGCTCTTGCAAAAAGAGGGTACGAAACCGTTACAGATGACACTGCGGATATTTTCGTTGTTAATTCCTGCACTGTTACTGCATTTGCCGACAAAAAGACAAGGCAGGCAGTAAGACGCTTTAAAAGGAACAACCCTCACTCTGTTGTGGTACTTACGGGCTGTATGCCTCAGGCGTACCCCGAAAACTCAAAGGAGCTTTCTGAGGCAGATATTGTAATAGGCAACAAGAATAATAACGAGCTTCCCGACATTCTCGAAAGCTATATGAAATACGGCTCAAGAGTTTTTCAGGTTGAAGAGCATAAAAATGGCGACCCTTTCAGAAGTACGGCAATTTCTGCCTTTGAGGAAAGAACGAGAGCTTACATCAAAATTCAGGACGGCTGTAACCGTTTCTGTTCCTACTGTGTTATTCCATATTCACGCGGACGTGTTCGCTCAAAGCCTTTAGACGAGCTCAAAGCTGAGCTTCAGACACTTGCTGAGAACGGATACAAAGAGGTTGTTCTTGTAGGAATCAACCTTTCCTCTTACGGCTCGGATATAGGCGAGACATTCCCAAAGGCGGTAAAATGCGCAAATGACACTGACGGTATTCTCAGGGTGCGTCTCGGCTCACTTGAGCCTGACCATCTTACCGATGAGGTTATTGACGAACTTAAAAAATGCGAAAAGCTTTGCCCTCAGTTCCATATTTCGCTCCAAAGCGGCTCAGACAGCACTCTTAAGAGAATGAACCGCCACTACACCGCTGACGAATACAGTCACCTTTGCAGAAAGCTTCGTGAGTCTTTTTCTGACTGCACACTAACAACAGACGTTATGGTGGGCTTTGCCGGAGAAACAGAGGAGGATTTTGAGGAAAGCCTCAGTTTTGTTAAGGAAATGGGCTTTGAAAAGGTGCACGTTTTCCCCTACTCAATCAGAAAAGGCACAAGAGCAGAAAAATTTGACGGTCATTTAGACGCTTCGGTTAAAGATGAACGCTGCAGGATTATGATTGAGGAAACCGAAAAAATCCGCAGAGCCTTTATGAAAAGTCAGATTGGCAAAGTTTACTCCGTTATTTTTGAAACAAGCGATTCTGAGGGTTATCTTACAGGACACACAGCTAATTTTATTCCTGTAAAAGTAAAAGCCCCTGAAAAGCTCCGAGGCGAAATTAAAGATGTTATACTTACCGAAGTCTGTGAAGATTATTGCATCGGCACATTAGCGAAGTCCTGAGGCAACATGTTTTTAGCATTATAGCAGCAAAGACATCTCCTTTTTGAGAGATGTCTCAGACTGTCGATAAACGCACAAGAACAACAATACTGTTTTAATATAAGTTAAAACAGACAAATCTAAAATTTAATCTTAACTAAAAAATCTCACAAAGTATCGAACTTTGTGAGATTTTAGTATTGTTTTGACCTTTTTTTGCCCTCTCGGAGTAC